>JASGGF010000009.1:0-33432 GCA_047605145.1 Thermomicrobiales bacterium
CTGGGGCGCGATATCCGCATCGGCGCGGTGATCGGCACGGGCGGCGCGGTGCTGGGCGATGATCCGGCCGGCCTGCCCGATGACCTGCTGCTGCGCCTCGTTTCCGCCCGCCGCGAGGGCGTGGCGCTGCGCGAGGCGGCCGCCGGGCACGCGCTGGTGGAGCCGGCCGAGGCCATCACCCTGCTGGCCAACCGCGGCCCCGTGGTAGTGATGGACGCCGCCGCCGGCGAGGAAACCGCCGCGCTGCACGCGCGGGCGCTGGCTACCGGCGCGGGGGTGGTGCTCTCCAATAAAGCCCCATTGGCGCTGGCGCTGGAGAACCCGCTGGCCGCGCAGATGTGGCAGGCCGCCGGCCCCGGTGGGCGCCTGCGCTACGAGGCGACCTGCGGCGCCGGCCTGCCGGTCATTTCCACGCTGCGCACGCTGCTGGACACCGGGGACACGCCGCTGGAGATCATTGGGGCGCTCTCCGGCACGCTGGGCGCCATCTTCACCGACCTCGGCAACGGCGCGTCGTTCTCCCACGCGGTGCGCGCCGCCAAGGCGAACGGCTTCACCGAGCCAGACCCGCGCGATGATCTGAGCGGCCTCGACGTGGCGCGCAAGGCGCTGATTCTGGCGCGCACCACTGGGCGGCGCGTCGATCTGGCCGAAATTGCGGTGGAGAATCTGGTGCCGGCGGAGCTGCGCGGCCTTGATGTCCCCGCCTTCATGGACCGGCTGGATGATCTGGACGCCGCGTGGCAGGAACGCTCCGCCGCCGCCCGCGCCAACGGCGCCACGCTGAAGTACGTGGCCTCAGTCCCTGCGGAGGGCGCGATCACTGTGGGCGTGCAGGAGGTCCCCACCAGTAGCCTGCTCGGCGCCTTGCAGGGCCCGGAGAACGTGGTGGTGATGCGCACGGCGCGCTATCACGCCAACCCGCTGACCATCGTGGGGCCGGGCGCGGGCGCCGCCGTGACCGCTGCCGGCATGACCGGAGACCTGCTGGCGCTGTAACCCCGGGGAAGCGCGCGCGATCACAACGCGAAGGCGTGATGTGTAGCGTATTGTGTGGAGCTGATGTATTGTTGTGTCGCACATGATACATCATTGCGCAGCGGTTTCGGACAACGATTCATGATGTGTCAACATCATGGAGGGGAAGTTGGCTGATCCACGAACCGAACGCCTGCTGACCGGCCAGAACCAGGTGTTGCGCATGCTGGCTCTGGGGCAGTCGCTTTCCGCGATGTTCGACACCCTGTGTCACGCGCTGGAAGGCATCATGCCCGGCTCGGCGTGTTCAGTGCTGCTGCTTGATACCGAGCGGGGGGAACTGAGGCACGCCGCCACGCCCAGCCTGCCGGCGGCGTACGCCGAACGGGTCGATGGCGTTGTGATCGGCCCCATGGTGGGGTGCTGTGGCACGGCGGCCTGGTTCAACCAGACGGTGGTGGCGCCGGATATCGCCAGTGATCCCCGCTGGGCAGACTGGAAGGATTTGGCCGCCGAGTTTGGGCTGTGCGCGTGCTGGTCCGTACCCATCCGGGACTGGCAGATGAACCAGGTGCTGGGCACGTTTGCGGTCTACTACCGGGAGCCACGCGCGCCATCGGTGGATGACCTGGCGGTGGTTGAGCAATGGGCCGATCTGGCCGGGGTCGCCATTCTGCACGCGCGGCGGCAGGAGGCCCTGAGGCAGGCGAGGGATGTCGCTGAGGCGGCAGACCGGGCCAAGAGCGTGTTCCTGGCGATGGCGAACCATGAGTTGCGCGCCCCGCTGCAGGTGATTCTCGGGTACACGGAGCTCCTGCTGGGCGACAGGCAGGCGCCGCTGACGGATGAGCAGCGCAGCGACCTGGCCACCATCTACGATGGTGGCCGCCGCATGGCGCGCATCATCGACGATCTGGTGGATCTGGCGCGGGTGGACACCAACAGCCTTGCCCTGCGGCGTGAACGCGTCGATCTGTTGCGGTTGGTTGATCAGGTGTATCAGGAGATGGCGCCGCAGGCCAGGCAGCGCGGTCTGGAGCTGCGGGTTGTGCCTCCGGGCACGTCGCCCGCGCTGGTGGGGGATGCGGACCGGCTGCGCCAGATTCTGCTGAATCTGGTTGGCAACGCCGTGAAGTTCACCCACACCGGGTTCGTCGAGATTGTCGTGGCGGTGGCCGGCGATCACGTTGAGGTGATGGTGCACGACACGGGCGTGGGCATCGCGCCGGAGGAGTTGCCCCATATCTTCGAGGTCTTCCGCCAGGTCGATCATCCGCTGACCCGCCAGAACACCGGCGCCGGGCTGGGCCTGGCCATCGCGCAGCGGCTGGCTGCGCTGATGGACGGGCAGATTCTGGTGGAAAGCGTGCCGGGCGACGGCTCCATCTTCACGCTCCGGCTCCCCCTGGCGGCCGCGCCCCACTGACACTGCCCGCCCCACGGTATTCCGCAGCCGCCAGGGAGCCCCGGCGTCAATCCATGTGATCGCCTGCCGCCGTCGGCATCATGATGTGCTCGTACGGCGTGCCGGCCCACATGACGTACGGCTGGCCGGAGTCGTGATCCGTGGAGAACGCCTGCGTGTCCAGCGCGTCCGGCATCAGCAGCATCACGTGCGGCGGGGAGGCGACCCAGTCTTCGCCGGGGGCGGGCTCGGTGGCCATGGGGTCCGTGTTGCTGGGGTCGCTACCTCCCTGCAGCATGTAGGCGAGGCCGGGGATCGCAGGGTCCGGGTCTTCGCCAGCCAGGAACGCGTAGTTCCAGGCCATCCAGGTGGCGTCGTAGCAGGCGGGGTCATTCCCCGGCGAGGCAGGGATATCCGGGAAACAGGACCAGCCGTTGCTGCCCTCTCTCAGCACGATGTACTTCCCGGCGTCATCGACCGCGTTGTCGAGGATCTCGGCCTCGGCGGAGATAGCCGGTGGCGCCGCCGTCATCGCGCTCTCGATCTTCGCCGTCAGTTCAGGGTCATCCTGGTGGGCGGCGGCGCCCATCTGCAGCGCGCCGATGGCGGCGAGGCTGGTCAGCAGGGTCAGGCTCAGGGTTCGTTGCAGCAGCACTGGCGCATCCTTCCTGGGGAGACGACCCGATCGGTCGTCGGGCGGCGATGAGTCTGGGCGACGGCGGTAGCTGGCTCGCGATGGCGGCTCCTTTCGGGAACGGCCGGGTGGCGGGGAGCAATCGATAGTGTGCTGGCTGGCGGCTCCCGCGCTCCCTGACCGTGCTCCCATGGTGCCCCGAAAGCGCGCCCGGCGCATCCGTACAAAGTACGGATTTCGGGCGCGCTGCCCCGGGGCGGCGCGCGTCGGGAGGCGCCCTGTGTCGCAGAACACACCCTCCCCGTGCCCATGCGAACAGGGAATTCCCTGATGACGGGCGAAGATAGGGTCATCCGCAGCGCGTGACACATCCGCCTCGGATCTCGCGACGAGGCCGTCCATCCCCGGCCAGCACGCGCGGCGCCGGCCCCGCCCCAGCCAGGCGAAACCGGCGCCGCGCGGCGCGCGAGCAACCCTGATTGCCTTGCCTGTCGTTATGCATCGCCCGGCGCAGCCCGCCCGGTTCTGGAGTTCCCCGTCATGGTCACCGAAGCATTGGTTCGTCTGGGGCTGGATCTGGCTCCCCAGGGCATCGCCGCCGCCCCCAGCCCGTGGCTGGTCCTGCTGGCGCTGGTGCTCGTCTGGCTCGCGCTGGCGGGCAACCGGGGACCCCGCGCTCGTGCCCGGTGAGTGCCGGCTGCGGCTGCGCGGTGGAGTCGTATGTCATCACTGGCCCGCCAGTGCGGCGGGCTATCGCTCTGCCGCCGGGGCCTCAGCGGCTGGCGCGCACGCTGCGTGCGGAGCGGATACCGCGCCAGCCCGCCACCCCGCGCCGCTCGCGATGGCCCCGGCCGTGACCAGCGCGGGTGATGCCCCCGCGCCGGCGGCGCCCGATGCGGCCGGGCAGGAGGATTTCGCCCATGTCCGCAACATGGCATGACGACAGCGCCGCCGGCCCTTCCCCGCGCATGGCGCGCCCGGTTCCAGTGTGGACGTGCATCCTGACACAGCGCCGCGCGGCGCAGAGGGCGACCACGCCGCCCGGCGCGGCGCGGCCAACGCCCGGCGGCATCTGGCGGTAGTCCCGCAGCGGATCTACGGAAAGAGCGTTTTCAGGATTGCGAAGGTGATGCCGTTGGCGAACTCCTGCTCGGTTTCGCCGCGATTCATCAGGGCAATCACCGTTGCCCCGCGTTCGGCGTGGTGCAGCATCCACGTGCTGTAGCCGAAAATGGCCCCAGCGTGGCCCACCCAGCCGTCGCTGCTCATGATGCCCAGCCCGTACTCGAAAGTGCGGCCGGAATTGCTGATCAGCGGGTGGCCGCGCAGCCGTTCCGCGTGCAACTCCGGCGGCAGCAGCGCGCCGGTCGCCAGCGCCGGAGCCCAGACGCGCAAGTCATCCAGCGTCGAGATCATCGCCCCCGCAGTCCACGGGACTGCCGCCGAACTCTCGGTCAGGTCGCGCAGTTCGTCGGAACCGGCGGATGCCGCGTAGCCGCGCGGGTGGGGCGCCGGCATGGCGGAGGTGGCGGGCAGGCTGGTGTTGGTCAGGCCCAGCGGCTGCAGGATACGCTCGGCAATATCCTCCGCCACATCGCGCCCGGTGATCTGCTCGATGATCAGGCCGAGCAGGTAGTAGTTGCTGTCGCTGTACTCCGCGTCCTCGCCCGGCGCAAAATTCGGGGTATTGCGCGCCATGACGGTCAGGAAGTCCGCCCGGGAGAACGGGATCAGCGGGTCATTCGTGTAGGTGGGTTCCAGTTCCGCATCGTTGATGTAGTTGAAGATGCCGCCGGTCATCCCCAGCAGGTGGCGCAGGGTGATGCGCTCGCCGTTCGGCACGCCGGGCACATACGTCTCCAGCGTGTCCTCCAGCGAGGCCTTCTCCTCGGCAATCAGTTGCAGCAGCACCGTCGCCACGAAGGTCTTGCTGACGGAGGCGATGCGGATGTGCCCGTCCGCCATCATCGGCGCGGCGGTGCGCAGGTCCGCGATGCCCACCGCCGTGCGCCACGCGCCCTGCGGCGTCCACACCCCGGCGATGACGCCGGGGATGCGCTGGCGCGCCATGCCCTCCTGCACGATGGTGTGCAGAGCGAACTGATCGGCGAGTGGCAACGGGATGTCGGGTGTGGTTTCGGTCACGCCTTGTTTCTCCTGTTCCTGCTCACCAGCCCGTCACGAAAAGCCCCTCTCCCGCGCATCGGGAGAGGGGTTGGGGTGAGGGCCGTCCCACGAGGTCTCTCGGCAAGCTCAAGACACGCGGGCGTTACCACGCCGGGGTCAGCGCCCCCTTGAAGATCAGCCGGTTCGCATTGTCGAAGTAGAACTTGCGCAGCACATCGTCCGGCAAGTCCAGCCCGTAGATCTGCCAGCGGCCCACGCCGGGGATCGGCTCCGTGCCGTAGTTGAAGTACTCGTCGCGCGTTTCCACGAAGCGGTAGTAAATCTGGTACATCGCCGGATCGGGCGTCAGGTCCGTGCCGAACAGAATCTGGTCCGGGTGCGCGAGGAAGAAGTCGCGCGAGGCGTACGGCTGCCGGCCCAGCTCGGCGATGCGCGCGCTGATGTCCGCGTAGAAGTTCGGGCACTCGCGCATCACCCGGCTCACCCAGCCGAGATTTTCCGCGTAGCAGCCGACGTGCGCCCCGATGAAGGTGGTGCCGGAGTGACGGCGGATCAGGCTCTCGAACTGGTCCATCAGCTCCATGAAGGTCGGGAAATCGGGGTGGCTGTTGTCGCTGCCGGCCGGGCGCGTGGGGTAGAAGTGCCAGTCCGGGTGGCCGTGCAGTTCCTCCCAGCGCTCATTGAAGCGGTCCAGCGGCTCGAAGAAGGCGACCGGGTCCGCAATGTGAATGAGCACCGGCACGTTCAGCTCGGCGGCGGCCTGCCACATCGGGTCCAGCCGCTCATCGTCGATGGGGATCAGGTGGCCGCGGCTATCGCGCAGGCGCAGGCCGAGGGTCTTCCACACCTTCAGGCCGCGCGCGCCCATTGCCACGGCCTCCTGCAGGCGCTGCGCCTCCGTCTCGCCGAAGTTCGGATCGACCGACCAGTTGTCGTAATCGACGCCGGAGAAGACCGCAAAGCGGTCCGGGTGCGGCTCCTGATAGCGCGCCAGTTGGTGCTTCAGCGCGTCGCCGAACTGGCCGTCGAGGTTGATCATCGCCTGCACGCCGGAGGCGTCCATCGTCGCCAGCAACTCGCCGACCGGGCGATTGCGAAAATCGTCCTCGCCCCCCACGGGGATGAACGCGCTGCCGAGGTGGTTATGCGCGTCGATCACCGGGAAGCGCGGCGTCGTGATCTCCGTTACCGCCGTGGTGAGCATGGGGCGGGGTTGGAAGTCGCTGAGCAGCAGATCGAGCTTACTTGAGACCACTGAGGGTGATTCCTTCCACGAGCTGCCGCTGGAAGACCAGAAACAGCAGGAGCACGGGGATGGTCGCCATGTTGGCGGCGGCCATCATCAGGGCGTTGTTCGTGAAGTATTGTCCCTGAAAGAGCGCCACGCCGACGGAGAGCACCTGCATCTCCGTGCGGCTGGTCATGATCAGCGCCCACAGAAACTCGTTCCACGACCACTGGATGACCAGAAACGCGAACGCCGCGAGGGCGGGGCGGGCGAGGGGCAGGTAGATCTGCCAGTAGATCTGGAAGGGGTTCGCCCCCTCCAGCGTGGCCGCCTCCTGAAAATCCGCCGGGATGGAGAGGAAATACTGGCGCAGCAGGAAGACGCCGAAGGAGCTGAACAGCAGCGGCACAACCAGCCCCTGATACGTGTCCAGCCAGCCGACCTGCCGCATCATGGCGTAGTTGGGGATCATCAGCACCTGCTGCGGCACCATCAGGCCGGCCAGCAGCAGGAAGAAGAGGAAATCGCGCCCCGGGAACTGCATCCGCGAGAACGCGAATGCCGCCAGCGAGGCGAGGAACACCTGCCCTACCACGCGCAGCACGGTGACCAGAATGGTGTTGGCGTAGATGCGGGCGAAGGGGACGAAGTCCAGCACGTCCTGATAGTTCTGCCAGCGGATCTGGCTGGGGATCAGCTTCGGGACGACCTGAAACAGGTCCGCCATTGGCTTCAGCGAGGTGGAGACCGACCAGACAAAGGGCAGCAGGAAGAGGATGCCGATGGTAAGCAAGACCGCGTGCAGCAGCAGATGGCCGAGGGTTTCGCGCAGTTTGTGGCTCATGCGTAGTGCACCCAGCGCTTCTGCAGCCGGAACTGCAGCAGCGTGAAGACGAGGATGATCGCCAGCAGCACCCACGCGATAGAGACCGCGTAGCCCATGCGGAAGTTCTTGAACCCTTCCTCGTAGATGTAGTAGACGATGGTGGGGAAGCGGCTGATATTGCCCACGCGTGTCATCACGTAGACCAGATCGAACACCTGCAGCGAGCCGATGATCGCCACCACGCTCAGAAAGAAGGTGGTGGGGGTCAGCAGGGGCAGGGTGATGTCCCGGAACTGGCGGAACGTGCTGGCGCCGTCGATCTGCGCCGCTTCGTAATAATCGCGCGGGATATTCTGCAACCCGGCGAGGAAGATGATCATGTCGTAGCCGACGCCGCTCCAGAGCAGCACGATGACCACGGCGATGACGGCGGTGTTCGGCTGGTTCAGCCACTCCGGCTGCGGCAGCCCCATGCGGCCGAGCTGGGCGTTGATGGGGCCGAAGCCGGGGTCGAAGAGCCATTTCCAGATGGTGGCGATGGCCACCGGCATAGTCAGCACCGGCATGAAGAAGAGCATGCGGTAGAAGGCGCGGAAGCGGATCTTCGTGTTCAGGGCGATGGCCAGCAGCATGGAGAACAGCAGCCGCAGGATGACGTTCGGCACGGTCAGCATGGCCGTGTTGCGGATCGCTTCCATGAAGACCTTGTCCTGCGGGAGCTTGAGGTAGTTCTGGAACCCAACCCAGTTGGGAGCGGCGATCACCTTCCAGTCGGTGAAGCTGAGATACAGCGAGGCCACCAGCGCCACGAGGAAGAAGATCGCGAAGCCGATCATCATCGGCGCAATCATGATGTAGCCCCAGCGCGTTTGATCCGCCGTGCGGCCGCCGCGCCGGGGCCGGGCCGTGGCTGAGCGACCGGCCGGAGGGAGTGCGTGTTCTGCTGCCGCCATCACGTCATCCTTGGTGATGTGTCCTGCGCCAACGAGAAGCCCTCACCCCAACCCCTCTCCCGATGCGCGGGAGAGGGGCTTTACTCCATGCGTCGGGGTCCTGCGTGGCGTCGAAACGCCGGATAGCCACCTCGGCGCCGCCTGACGGCTCCCCTCTCCCGCGCATCGGGAGAGGGGCTGGGGGTGAGGGCTTCCCGTTGAGGGTAAGGGTTTCTCTGTAGGGACGTTCCGCCCTACGCCTGCAACCCGGCGGTTGCCGCCTCCACGACCTTGGCGCAGATTTCCTCGCGCGGGATACCGCCGCTCCACGCCTCGGCGAGAACCTCGACGACGTTGTCCTCCCACTCATTGCCGGCCAACGGATTCGGCACGGCGTAGGAGTAGTCCACGGCGTCGAGGAAGACCTGCAGGTCCAGCGAGGGCACGGAGGCGAGCCAGGAATCCTGCATCCCTTCCAGCGCCGGGATGACGGTGGCGGTGTCCGCCAGCAACTGCTCCGCCTCGGCAGAGGCGAGGAACTTGACCCACTCCAGCGCGGCGCACTGTTGCTGGCTGCCAGTCCAGATGACGTTGGCGAGGCCGTGGATGGCGGTCGCCTGGTTCTTCTGCTTCGGCAGCGGGGAGACGGCCACGTTCGGCAGCGCCTCGGCGTAGGTGCGGGCGTACCAGGAGCCGCCGGAGATCATGGCGATGACGCCGGCGGGGAACAGCTTCTCGTGCGGGTCGTTCGCCTGCATGATGGCGACGGAGGGGGAGAGACCCTCGGTGACCATATCTCCGGCGAAGAGCAGCGCTTCGCAGGCGGGTTCCTCGCCGAGCATGGTCTCGGTCTGGTCTTCATTGAAGAGGACGCCGCCGTTCTGCCAGACGAGGTTGTACCAGTTCTGCTGGCCGTTCATGCCGGCGGCGTAGCCCCATTGCGAGGCGCTGTCGCCTTCCTTCACCGTCAGCTTTTCGGCGGCGGCGTGCAGATCATCCCACGTCCAGTCGGCGGTGGGGTATTCCACACCGGCCTTGTCGAAGAGATCCTTGTTGTAATAGAGCGCAATGGTGTCGAAATCGCGCGGGATGCCGTACGCCTTGTCCTCATAGGTGTAGAGGGAGCGCAGGGATTCGGGGTAGCCGGAGACGTCGATGGTCTCGTCATCGACGAGGTCCTGCAGGGAGACGAGCGCGCCCTGCGAGGCGTACGTGGGGACGTTGGCGGCGTTGAGCCAGAAGACATCGTAGGTGGAGCCGCCGGCGACGCCGGTCTGGAGCTTGGTCCAGTAGTCGCTCCACGGCACGATCTGCGTTTCGATGCTGATATTCGGGTGCTTGGCGGTGAAGGCGGCGATCTGCGCATCGACGCCGGGTTTCTGCGCGGCGTCCCAGAAGCCGTAGGTGAGGTGGGCCTGCTCGCCGTTGCAGATGGCGTCCTGCGCCGCGCTGGCGCTTTGCCGCCCGGTGGCGCCGCCGAGGGCCGCGATGCCGAGCCCGGCCGCCCCTGCGGCGCTGCCGCGGAGCAGTATCCGCCGGGTGACGTGCTGCTGCAGCGTGGTGAACGCCGCGTCGCCGAATGCGCGAGAGCGAGTCATGGCAAGCCTCCTGAGCTTGGGGGTGCGTTTGGGGAAATCCCGTACTTCACGCCGGTGTGCCGGTAGGGAATGCGGGTGAACGCCTCCTCTCTGCGAACCATGCTGCCTTGTAGGGCAGGGTGGGCTGGTGAGGGTAGCTTACGGGGAATTGGCCGGGGCGCAAGTGGGGGGTGACGGCGATGCAGTGGTGAGTGCCCAGGTGCAAGTGGGATGCGCGCTGCAACTAGAACGCCAACTAGAAAGCTACTAGAACATTTCTTTCTAGTTGGCGTTCTAGTACGTACACTCTACTCGCTGTTTAATCGTCATCTCGACGAATCCAATGGGCCTGGGGATCAGTTTGCGTCTCGTGGTGGAGGACGCGCGACCTACCGTCGCCAAGCTTGCATCACTTGGAGCAGATCTTGAGCGTGCGGAATTGTCCACGATAGCCATCGCTGTACGTAATCAATAGTCTGTTGGAAACTCTGAGCAACGCCGTCCCGTGCGTGATCATCACTTCGCTATCGATCAACGGAATCGTCGCCTGCACGAACTCCAGGTGCTTTACACGAGCCTGGAGATTCTTGGTGTTTGCGAAGAACTCTACGGACCCACCGTCGGAAACGTCGTATTCGTCCGTGTACTCCCGCTCAAGCCGGGTATCGAGAAAGTTCACCTTGCTGGTGTATCCGCCTGGACGACCCATCATCTCGTTTGGATCGGTGTAGATGGTGTATTCCTCGTAGGCCCCGATGGGCAGACCGGCCGCCTGGAGTGCTTGAACGATGGAAAGCGCTGAAGGCAGCCCCTTGCAGCGTCGTTGCTTGCGGCTCTTCCTCTTTTTCTTGTTCTTGGCAGCATCAGCATCAGGCAGAATCAGGGCGACAGATGCGGCCGTGGCGAGACCCAACAAATTGCGACGAGTCGTTGACATGGATTTCCTTCCACTTGGCTGGCGGAACGATCACAGGAGCGGGGCATGAAGTCCAAAGCGTAAAGTAGCACTGTGTCCGGGCATTAAAGCAATCGGAACTCTGCCGAAGCGCAGGGCGCACAACGAGCACAAAAATCCCACCGCTAGACAGGAGCGCTCCCTGCCCCGACCCTCCCGCAGGCAGGGACGACTTCACGGTGGGCAAAAACACCGTCAGCGCTTGCGACGCCGGGTGTTTTCTTCGGTCATTTGTGAGCCTGACCACTGGGCCGTCCGCCATCTGCAATCAATTGCGAACTGGATGAATGTGCCACTGTGGCGCGCCCTTGTCAAACGCTTTCTCTGGCTGGAGAGCAGAATCACGCTGGCGTGCGAGCAATAAAAACCCCGTCGCTAGACAAGCTCGATGGCCTGCCTCGACGCTGCCCCGTAAGCAGCGACGCCTTCGCGACGGGTAAAAACGCTGCAAGCGCGTTTGGCGCTTTCGCATTTTCTGCAGCCATTTGCCCGGCCACTAGGCTATGTGCCGAGGGCACATCTGAGTGAGTATGACATGGGCCAGATGCGTCGCCCACATCGCAGAAGCATGCGTCACTACGCGCTGATTGCCGCCGGTTCCGCCAACTGTCGCAGCGCATTTTGGAAGCGCTCACGCGTCAGGACGTCGTCATCGAACTCGGCGATGGCCAGCATGATCGCGTAGCCAAGCCGGGCTGCTGCTTGTTCTCCCCGCTGCTCGATGTTCCAGATCACCCCGTACATCCAATCAACAAAGTCGTCGTAGGCTTCGTTTTCGGCGAGGTATTCAGCGAGGTGATGACGAACTGACTGCTCGAGCGATGGCATCTTCCCCTCCCGATGCCCGATTCACGGGCTACTAGAAAGCATTTCTTTCGAGTAGTTTCTAGTAGCGTTCTAGTAGCCCGTCGCGCCTACATCGTCAGATTGGAGTGGTGTTTTACGGTGTCGCAGACCCCAGATGCATAGGTACCGTACATTCAAGGACTATATTGCGCCAAACGACGAGAATGTGATCCGGACGTGGCTTGATCACATTCCCAAGGAGGCCAAGGTCAAGATCAATGCGCTGTTGCGTCGGCTGGAAGTGATGGAGTCACTTCGGATGCCAGAGGTCCGGATGCTGCATGGTGAATGCGATAAGCTCATGGAGTTGCGGCGAGAAGTCGGCAACGTGCAATATCGCCCCATCTGCGCCTACGGCCCTGCTTCCGCCGAGGTGACGCTGCTGATCGGAGCCATCGAGAAGGGCGACCGGTTCGTCCCGAAATCGGTGTGTGATACCGCGCAACAACGACGCGCCCGCATGGGCGAGAAGGGGCGCACGCGTGAGCACGACTTCCGATAGCCGAGCCGGGCAGATCGTCGAGAGCCTGCAGGATAGGGAATACCGCGAGCTTTTCGTTGCGGAAGAGATCGCGACCGGGCTGCCCATGCAGGTGCTGGCCATGCGGCGCGACCGGGGCTGGTCGCAGGACGAGTTGGCCCGGCGTGCCGGCGTGTCGCTGGAGACGATTCAGCAACTGGAGCAACTGGATTCAGGCGCCAGTTTCCCGGTCGATCTGCTCCAGCGGCTGGCGGCGGCGTTCGATGTCGCATTGGTTGTGCGGTTCGAGCCGTACAGCCGTCTCGTGGACTGGGCGGCGAATCTCGCGCCCACCGACATGGCGGTCCCGGCGTTCGATGATGATGGCGGGCTCCAGCGTGAGCAGCGCCCCGCGCGCATGGTAGGGTGACGTTCCGATCCTGAACTTGTCCTGAACACCCCCACCCCTTATACTTCCTCATCGGAACCAAGCCTTCGCGCGGAACGTGGGTCCATACCCGCGTTCTTTCGTGTTCGGAGCGCAACAGCCGCCGCAGGGGTGGCGGGTTCCAACCCCCTGGGCCAGGGGCCAGACCGCATTTCTCTATTGATTCAGTCTCAACTGTGCCCACGGGGGCGTTCCGGCGCCGCGCCGTTGCGGAGCGTCACCCCACACCGGGTTGCCCTTGTGGCGCCCAGGAAAGGAGCATCGCGGGCATGAAAAGCGATTTCCAGTCCGCTATCAGCCAGATCGCTGCTGAACGCGGCATTCCCCAGGCTGCGGTGCAAGCCTCCATCGAGCACGCCCTGCAGGGCGTTTACCGCAAGATGGCCAATACCGAAGAGCCGGTCAAGGCCGTCATCGACCCGGCCAATGGCGCCGTGCGCATCTACGCGCTCAAGACCGTCGTCGAGGCCGTCGAGGACCCCCTGACCGAAATGACCCTGGAGGACGCGCGCGACATCGCGCCGAACCCCATCCTCGGGCAGACTATCGAGATCGAGCGCACGCCCGAAAACTTCGGCCGCATCGCCGCCCAGACGGTGAAGCAGTCCGTCTTGCAGCGTATCCGGGACTACGAACGGGACACTGTCTTCGAGGAGTACCACGACAAGCAGGGCGAGGTGCTGAACGGCACCGTTCAGCGCGCCGATCCGCGCGCCGTCATCGTGGAGCTCAACAAGGCCGAGGCCGTCATGCCCGCCCGCGAGCAGGTGCCGTCCGAGCGCTACCGCCCTGGCCAGCGCGTCAAGGTGCTGCTGGTCGAGGTCAATAAGGACCCGCGCGGCCCGCAGCTCATCGTCTCCCGCTCCCACCCCGGCCTCATCCGCCGCCTCTTCGAGCAGGAGGTGCCGGAGATCTTCTCCGGCGCGGTCGAGATCATGGAAGTCGCGCGGGAGCCAGGCCTCCGCTCCAAAGTCGCCGTGGCGGCGCGGCAGGAGAAGGTGGACCCCGTCGGCGCCTGCGTCGGCGTGCGCGGCGTGCGCATCCAGAATATCGTCAACGAGCTGTACGGTGAGAAAATCGACGTCATTGAATGGTCGCCGGACACGGCGCAGTTCATCGCCAACGCCCTCTCGCCTGCCAAGCCCTCCAGCGTGACGCTGGACGAGGCCAACAAGGTCGCCACCGTCATCGTGCCCACCGACCAGATGTCGCTGGCCATCGGCAAGGAGGGGCAGAACGCCCGCCTCGCCTATAAGCTGACCGGCTGGCGGATCGACATCAAGGACCCTTCGGCGCTGCAGGAGATGGACGAGGAGCTGCTGCGGCAGGCCCGCGCGGCCCTGGCGGAAACGCAGGCCGATGACTTCGCCTGGCAGGGGCGGCAGCCGCGTCTGGTGCGCGCTGACGGCACGATCTCAGTGCGGGACCGGGTCTTTGGCCCGCTCGATTCCTCGCTGATCGGCATGAGTGTCGATGTCGATATGCGCGGCCCGGCGCTGGAGGTCTTCTACAACCGCGATCTGCGCCACCGCTACGATTTCGAGAGCGGCGAGGCGCTGTCGCTGGACGATGAGCCGGTGACGGCCGGGGCGCGGGGCGCCTAGCCGTGAGCGTGACGGAAACGCCCGCGCCGAAGCGCCCGGCCGGTCGCAAGAAGGGGCCGCGCCCCAAGCACGTGCCGCAGCGGATGTGCATCATCTGCCGCGATCACGAGGCGAAGCGCGGCCTGCACCGGATCGTGCGTTCACCGGAAGGCGAGGTGGCGCCTGACCCCACCGGCCGCCGCAACGGGCGCGGGGCATATCTGTGCAGCAAGCCTGCCTGCTGGGAGAAGGCACTGGCGTCTGGCGCGTTGGCGCGGGCGCTGAACGTAGACATGACATCGGAAACCCTGGATGCCCTGCGCCAGCACGCGGCCACGCTGCACCTGGAGCCGACCGCCGCGAACGCATCTGCATCTGCATCATCACATACGGGAGGAGAATCCTAATGGCAAGCACGTATCAGGGAAGACGGCCCGCATCACGTAAAGGCGGCAAGGGCGGCCGCGGCAAGAATTCGCGCGGTGGCGCGCGCACCGTCGCGCTGCGCCGCTCCACGCCCGTGGTGCGCGAGCCAGTGACGCTGCCGGGCGTCCTCACCATTGGTGAGCTGGCGGAGAAGCTGGAGACCACCGGCGTCGAGGTCATCAAGGAGCTGATGAAGCTCGGGATGATGGCCACCATCAACCAGCAGATCGACTACGCCACGGCGGACCGCGTGGCGGTGGCGCTGGGCTGGGAGACGCTGGAAGAGGAATCCGCGCTCGGCGGCGAAGGCGAAGACTTCGAGCAGCGCCGCATCGAGGCCGAGGCGGACCCGAACGCGCGCTCGCGCCCGCCCGTGGTCACCATCATGGGCCACGTGGACCACGGCAAGACCAAGCTGCTGGACTCCATCCGCTCCGCCAACGTGGCGGAAGGGGAGGCCGGCGGCATCACCCAGCACATCGGCGCCTATCAGGTCGATACGCAAGGCCGCAAGATCACCTTCCTCGACACCCCCGGCCACGAGGCCTTCACCGCCATGCGCGCCCGTGGGGCGCAGGCCACCGATGTGGCCGTGCTGGTGGTGGCGGCGGACGACGGCGTGATGCCCACCACCCGCGAGGCGGTGGCGCACATCAAGTCCGCCCACGTGCCGCTGATCGTGGCGATCAACAAGATCGACCTGCCGGCGGCCAACCCGGACCGCGTCAAGCAGCAGCTCTCCGAGATCGAGGTGATGCCGGAGGACTGGGGCGGCGACGTCCCGTTCGTCGAGGTGTCTGCCCGCGAGAAGCTGGGGCTGGATGACCTGCTGGAAGTGATCCAGCTCGTCGCCGACGTTCACGAGTTGAAGGCGAACCCGCACAAGGTCGCCGCTGGCGTGGTGGTCGAGGCGAAGGTGGACCGCAACCGGGGCCCGGTGGCTACGCTGCTGGTGCAGAGTGGCACGCTGAACCCGCGCGATGTCGTCGTGGCAGGCGGCACGTGGGGCCGCGTCAAGGCGATGTTCGATGACCGTGGGCGGCGCATTCGCCGCGCCGAGCCGAGCATGCCGGTCGAGATTCTGGGGCTGCTGGAGGTGCCGCAGGCGGGGGACCAGTTCCTCGTCTATGAGGACGAGAAGCAGGCCCGCGAGGTCGCCGAGCGCCGCGCCGCCGAGCGCCGCGCCGAGGCGCTGGTGGCCGGGCAGTCCAGCACGAAGCTGACCGACTTCTCGCAGGCGGTCAGCGAAGGCGGTGTCAGCAAGCTGCAGGTGATCCTGAAGGCGGACGTCTCCGGCTCGCTGGGCGCCATCCAGACGGCGCTGCTGAAGCTGAACGAGGAAGTGCCGGAAGGGGTGCAGCTCAGCATCACCTACGCAGGCACGGGCGCGGTCAACGAGTCCGATGTCAGCCTCGCCACCGCCACGAACTCGATCATCATCGGGTTCAACGTCCGCCCGGACGTGGCGGCCAAGCGCGCGGCGGACGCCAGCGGCATCGATATCCGCTTCTACAACATCATCTACAACTTGCTGGACGAGGTGAAGGCGGCCATGACCGGTCTGCTGGCGCCCGTCTATCAGGACAAGACGGACGGCTACGCCGAGGTCCGCGAGACCTTCAAGCTGCCCGGCGGCGATGTGGTGGCCGGCCTCTACGTGCTGGACGGCAAGATCAGCCGCAACAACAAGGTCCGCGTGCTGCGCAGCGGCACCGTGCTGCACACCGGCACGGTCAAGTCGCTCAAGCGCTTCAAGGACGATGTCCGCGAGGTGGCGGCTGGCTACGAATGCGGCGCCGGCCTCGACAACTTCAACGATCTTCAGGTTGGTGACCAGCTCGAGTTCTTCCACGAGGAAGAGGTCGCGCGCACCTAAACCCGAACAGGCGGCGCGCCCGCTGGAGCCGATCATGCATCGTGCTGCCAGCGGAGCGCGCCGCGCTGTTGCCGGGTTTCACCGGAGCCTGCCATGACCAGACGCACACAACAGATGGGTGAGTTCCTGCGTGAGGAAGTCACCGACATCATCCGGACCGAGCTGGACGACCCCCGCCTCGGGTTCTGGACCATCACCCGGGTCGAAGTCTCTCAGGAACTACGTTCAGCGCGCATCTATGTCTCCGTGCTGGGCACGGAGCAGGAGCGCAAGGACACGCTGACCGCGCTGCGCGGCGCCGCCGGGTTCATTCGCACGCACCTCAAGCCGCGGATGCGCACGCGTATCATCCCCGATCTCGACTTCAAGGATGACCGCTCCATGGAGCACGCGGAAGAGATCGACCGCACCCTGCGACAATTGCACCGTGATGATGAGCGGCGGCCACTTGCCGCCGCTGTCGATGCCGCTGAGACGGAGGGGAAGGCGTGAGCGAGAGCTGGGCAATCGACCCGGAGGATGCAGCCGCTGCGCTGGCGACCCTGCGCAGCGCCAAACGGGTGCTGATGCCCATGCATCAGAACGTGGACGCCGATGGCATGTCCTCGCCGCTGGCGATGCGGCAGGCGCTGGCGACCTACGGCGTGGAAGCGATCCCGGTCGTCACCGACGGGGATTTCCCATCCAACCTGCGCTTCCTGCCGGGGCATGATGCCATCCTGATCTACGGCAAGGACGAACTGCCCGAATACGACATGCTCTGCCTGATCGATTGCGCGGACCGCCGGCGGCTGGGGAACTTCGCCAAGGAAAACCCGGACAAGCTGAACGGCTCGGTGCCCATCGTCAACATCGACCACCACAAGACGAACGACCGCTTCGGCGTGGTCAACATCGTCGAGCCGGAGGCCTCCTCCGCCGGCGAGATCGTGGCCGAGATCTTCAAGCTGTGGGGCGTCGAGATCAACCTCGGCATCGCGCAGGCGCTGCTGGCCGGCATCTACGGCGACACCCTCGGGCTGCGCACCCCCTCCACCACGCCGCACACCATCCGCACGGTGGCGGACCTCGTGGAGCTGGGCGGCGAGCTGGAACCGATTGTCGATCAGCTCTTCCGCCTGAAGCCGCGCTCCACCATCTGCCTGTGGGAGCACGCGCTGCACAATATTCGCTGGAACGGCCCGATCATCTGGACCGAGATGACGCGCGAGGGCTTCGCTCACTGCGGCGCGGAGACGGCGGAGGCCGAGGGGATCGTCAATTTCCTTGCGGGCACGCAGGGCTCCCGCGTGGCCGTCATCCTGTATCAGGACGAGGACCGCAAGGGCTGGCGGGTCAGCCTGCGCAGTCTGGAGCGTTCCATGGATGTCTCCGCCATCGCCGGGCACTTCGGCGGCGGCGGCCACCCGCTGGCCTCCGGCGCGCACGTGGAGGGCGGCGAGGAAGAGAAGCAGGCTTTCATCAAGAAGGTGGCGGAGCTGGTTTCGGCCGCGCCGCAGACCACCCCGGCCTGAGTGGCGACGAACCCGCGCCCGGTGAACGGCCCTCACCCCAACCCCTCTCCCGATGCGCGGGAGAGGGGCTTTCCCCCGCGTGACTTCGCGCGAACACCGATGTCTCGATGCCCGACGCTCACTTCGCCTCCGCCGAATGGCTCCCCTCTCCCGCGCATCGGGAGAGGGGCTGGGGGTGAGGGCTTCTCTCGGGAGAGGGGCTTTCCCCCGCGAACTTCTACCCGCCCATGACCACCCTCACCAAGCCCACCCTCCACGGCTACCTCGTCATCGACAAGCCGGGCAACTGGACCAGCTTCGATGTGGTGGCCCGCGCCCGCCGTGTGCTCGGTGAAAAGCGCATCGGCCACGCCGGCACGCTGGACCCCGCCGCCACCGGCGTGCTGCCGCTGGCCGTGGGCGCCGCCACGAAGACGCTGGAGTTCCTGACCGATGCCAGCAAGACCTACCTCGCCGACATCACGTTTGGCGTGGAAACGGACAGTCAGGATATCGAGGGCGTGGTAACGCGCATCGCGGACGCCTCCGCGCTGACGGCGGAGATTGTCGCTGCCGCGCTGGCCGCCATGCTGGGGCCGCAGCAGCAGATTCCGCCCATGCACTCCGCCATCAAGATCGGTGGCCAGAAGCTGTACGAGCTGGCCCGGCGTGGCGAGGAGATCGCGCGGCCGCCGCGCCCGGTCACCTTCCACACGCTGGAACTGTGCGCGTGGGAGCCGCCGGTCGCCACGGTGCTGGTGGATTGTTCCAAGGGCACGTATATCCGCTCGCTGGCGCGCGATCTGGGCGCCGCGCTGGGGACCGGCGCCTACCTCTCGAACCTCGTGCGCACCCGCAGCGGCCCCTTCACGCTGGATGACGCCATCACCATCGAGGAGCTGGGCGAACTGCCGTGGCCAGACGCGTGGCCGGAGATCGCCCTGCACCCGGATCTGCCGCTGCACAACTGGCCGGCCCTCATCCTTGATGCGCCCGCAGCCACCCGCTGGCAGCAAGGCGCTACCATCTCCGCAGAACATGCAGATGGCGCGGCGGGCATGATCCGCGCCTACGACGTGGCCGGGCGCTGGCTGGGCAGCGGCCACGCAGATGATGCCGGCGCCGGCTGGCGGCCGGGCAAGGTGGTTCCAGTGACGGCGGGGGAGGGAAGCGCCGCGTGAGTGAGCAGTGCGAACGGCCGCAGCCAATCGCCGCCGAGGATCTGTCGCCGGGGGCGCGTATCGTCACCATCGGGGCCTTCGATGGCGTCCACCGGGGGCACCGCCGCCTGCTGGAGCAGGCCGTGGCGCGCGGCGAGGAGCTGCTTCTGCCCGTGACCGGCGTCACCTTTGAGCCGCTGCCGGCCATGGTGCTGCGCCCGGCCGCGTTTCCGGGGCGTATCTCCACCCCGGCGGAGAAGTTTGCCCAATTGGCGGATACCGGCCTTGATGAGGTCGTGGTGGTGCCGTTCACGCGGGAACTGGCCGCCACCTCCCCCGAGGCGTTCATGGAGTGGCTGCAGGAACGCACCGGTCTGCGCGAGCTGTGGGTGGGCGAGGAGTTCGCGCTCGGCAAGGACCGCGCCGGCACTATCGACCGGCTGGAGCAGATAGGCGACACGCTCGGGTTCCGGGTGGTGGCCGTGCCGCGCCTGACGAACGGCACGGAGGTGGTTTCCTCCTCCCGCGTGCGGCACGCGGTCGCCAGCGGCGACGTGGCGCAGGCGCGCCGCCTGCTGGGCCGTCCCTTCCGGGTGGAGGGCGAGGTGGTGCACGGCCAGAAGCTGGGACGCACCATCGGCTTCCCGACCGCGAACGTGGTCCCGCCCCCGGATCTGGCCCCGCTGGCGGATGGCATCTACGCCGCGTGGGCGTGGACCCCGGACAGCGATCTGCCGTGGCCGGCCATCGCCTACATTGGCAGCCGCCCCACCGTGGACAGCGACGGCGCGCGCATGGTGGAAACGCACCTGCTGGACTTTCACGGCGACCTCTACGGCACGGACCTCGCCACCGATTTCCTTGAGCGCCTGCGCCCCGATGTCCGCTTCCCCTCCCTCGATGACCTCATCGCCCAGATGAAGCTGGACCGCGCCGGAGCGCTGGAGGTGCTGGCGCGGGAGGGGTAGGCGCCCGCTCACAGGTTCTCCGCCTTGATCGTCTCCACGATAGCGTCATCGCGGATCATCGCCCCGGCGATCATCATGGTGGCGAGGACCAGCGCCAGCGTGCCAGCGATGCAGAGCAGGATGGCGCCCCACGGCAGGGTGAAGGCGAAGGCGCTGACGCCGTCGAAGCGGAGATAGAGGAACACGCTCACCGCGATGCCGATGGGCAACCCCAGCAGCAGCGCCTGCACGCCGGTGAACAGGCTCTCGTAGCGCAGCATCCGCTGCACCCCGCCGGGCGTCATCCCCACCGCGCGCAGCATCGCGATCTCGCGGCGGCGCAGCTTGATGCTGGTGTCGAGGGTGTTGATGATGTTCGCCACCCCGATCAGCGTGATCAGCGTCAGGAACCCGGCGAAGAACAGCGTGGTCAGGGTCCGCCGCAGTTCCCCGCTGCGGTTGAAATCGTCCATCGCGTAGTACGAGATGTCGCCGCCGGCCGTCGCCTTGTACAGCCGCCCAATAGCCGCCACCGCCGCCTGCGGGTCGTCGCTCTGTACCACCATGTGCCCCTGCGCGATAGGGCCAAGCTGCTCCATGCGCGGGCTCAACGCATCGAAGACCTCGTCCGAGACGATCAACTCCGGCACCAGCGAGACGCCCATGAAGCCGAGCGGCGTCTCCGTCGCCACTGCGCCCACCGTCCAGTCCATGCGGTCCACTCCGGCGCCGGAATCTGACGGTGCGGCCCAGCCCTCCATCCGGGAGGCCGTCAGGGTGTCGCCCGGTTGCAGGGTAAACAGGTCGAGGTCGTACAGCTTGCCGCCTTGCCGCAGGGCCATGTGGTTCAGCAGGATGCCTTGCGGCGCGGCGGGATCGGCGAACGGCCCTGCCTCCAGCCCGAGTTGCGCGGCGTAGTGGGCAAATTCGGACGGCCCCACCGCGCACACCTTCAGCACGAAGTGGTAGGCGCCGGCGTCGTCCGCGCGGGGAATGTTCTCGAACTCAGGGTCGTTCAGCTCCTGCAGCGCCCGCTGCGCCGGCCCGGTCAGCACCCCCGCCGGGGGGACGTACTCCGCGTGGGCGCAGCGGATGTAGGCCACCTGCTGCACTTCCGGCAGCGCCGCCA
Organism: Thermomicrobiales bacterium; assembly: GCA_047605145.1. GTDB lineage: Bacteria > Chloroflexota > Chloroflexia > Thermomicrobiales > UBA6265 > JACCXM01. The sequence goes on from JASGGF010000009.1 coordinate 21,031, forward strand.
CCCCCTCGGCGAAGCCATCAGCGTGACTCTGGCGGTAATCGAGGTCGATCTGCAGATCCCAGTTCATCGCCGCGCTCGCCATGCTTTGGGTCTTGTCGGTGTAGAGCATCAGTGAGTTGAAGGCCACGAACAGCACGATGCTAAGCATCAGCGAGAGCAGCGTGGCGCGGTGCTTCCGCCGGTCGCGCCGCAGCGATTTCAGCGCCAGCTCGCCCTCGAAGCCGAACACCCGCCGCACGAGCGGGCCAAGGCGCGCGGCGCCCACTGCGCCCGGCGGTACGTCGCCGCTCTGGCGGATGGCGTCGATGGGGGAGATGCGGGCGGCGCGGCGGGCGGGCGCCCACGCCGAGAGCAGGATGGTGGCGGCGGCGAAGATCGCCGTCAGGGCAAGGGCCAGCGGCGAAATGACCAGCGGCAACCCCCCTTCCGCGTCGGCGATCAGCCCGGCGATCAGCCCCCGCGTGAGCATCACCAGCGCCCCGGCCCCCGCAATGGCGCACAGGATGCCGAGCGGGATACCCACCGCCGCGATCACGCCCGCTTCGGTCAGCACCATGCGCCGGATCTGCGCCGGGGTGGCGCCCACGCTGGCGAGGATGCCGAACTGCCGGGTGCGCTCCCGCACCGAGATGGCGAAGGCGTTGGCGATCAGCAACGCTGCGCCGCCCACGATCAGGACGATCAGGGTAGCGATGGTCATCAGGAAGAACTGCACGTAGTTGCTGCGCCCGCTGCCCCCCAGCCACGGCAACAGCCGTTCGTTGTAGGTGACGCCCTGTCGCGCTGCGCCATCGCTGGCCGGGGTGGCGGCCAACCCGGCGGCGTCCGCCAGCCCCGGCGCCCAGTCGCCGATGCTGCGCGGGTTGCGCGCCAGCACCGTGATATCGACGCTGTCGGTGGCCGCCAGTTGCGCCGGGTCGAGGAACGCGAGCGCCGGGAACGCGGCGGGCATGCTGGTTTCATCCGCCAGCGGCGCGATGACGCCGACCACGGTGTAGTCGCTGGAGATCGCGGGGGTGAACGTCTCCGCGTCCTGCAGCGCGACGAACTCCTCGCCGCCCCAGCCCTTGACGACGCTGGCGTACTCCGGGAACTCGCGCTGCCCGAAGGTGAGGCGCAGGGTGGCGCCCGGTTGCAGATCGAGCCCGGAATCGCGGGTCATCACTCCCGAGACCAGCAATTCGCCCGGGCGCTCAGGCAGGCGCCCAGCGATCAACCGGATCGGCATGTGCTCCCACGACGCTGCGTCGTAGGCGGTGACGTACAGATAGGGCCGGGCGGTGTTGTGGCTGCCGTAGGTGGCGCTGCCCAGCGGCTGGCTGAGCATCGCGGTCTGCACGGCGCCGCTGCCGGTGATGGCCGGCGCGTTGGCGGCGGGCACGGCGTGGAAGCGGGCGTGCCAGTCCCCGCCCATGAAGACCTCGTGCTCGATCATCAGCCGCTGGAAACTGGCCCCCAGCAGCAGCACCCCGCAGAGCAGGGCGGCGGAGAGGATCACCCCAAGGATGGTGACCGCCGTTCGCTTGCGGTTCAGCCGCAGCGAGCGCAGCGCGTAGGTCGTCGTGATGCTGCCGCTCATGCCGCCGCCTCGTCGCGCACGATGCGCCCGTCGCCGAAGGTGATGATGCGGTCTGCTTCCCGGGCGACCTCCGGGTCGTGCGTGACCACGATCACGGTCTGGCCGTAACGCTGGCTGGCGAGCTTGAGCAGCGCGATGATCTCGCGGGAATTGGCGCTGTCGAGGCTGCCGGTCGGCTCATCCGCCAGCACCAGCGCGGGGGCGGTGATGAGCGCGCGGCCGATGGCGGCGCGCTGCTGCTGCCCGCCGGAGAGCTGGCTGGGCAGGTGGCCGGCGCGGTCCGCCAGCCCCAGCGTGGCCAGCAGCTCCTGCAGGCGTTCATCGTCGCGGCGGCCATCCAGCCGCAGCGGCACGGTGATGTTCTCCGCCAGCGTGAGGATGGGGATGAGGTTGTAGAACTGGTAGATGAGGCCGATCTGCCGCCTCCGGAAGATGGCCAGTTGCGTCTCATCGAGCGCGCCGATCTCCGCGCCATCCACCCGCACCGTGCCGGCGCTGGGCGTATCCACCCCGCCCATGATGTGCAGCAGCGTCGATTTTCCCGACCCGGACGCCCCCACGATGGCGACGAACTCGCCCTGCTCCACGGTCAGGGAAACATGGTCCAGCGCCGCGATCTGCGTCTCGCCACTGCCGTAGACCTTGCACAGGTCGGTTACTTCGAGAATAGGCATTCGTTGGGTCTCCCTCGTGTTCGTTTGCTCGCTTCGTTCGTCCTCCACACCGCGCCACCACGCCGCTCGCTCCCCGCTTGCCACCGCGCCCCGTCGCCACCAACCCTGTCATTCCGAGTAGTCATGCCGGGCTCCGGCGCCGCCACGACATGAACATCCCTGAGGGCAGCGGCCCGCTGGAGGCCGCCGAACGCCTACTTACACAGCAGTCCGCAGACGAGGAACCGGGTGCCACCAACCATCAGAGCAACGGCGCCAACGCTCCGCGTGCCACCGCGAACACCCCCACCACGGCGCCAACTCTCCGCCCCCCGCCGCGACCGATCCCAAAACCCTGTCATTCCGAGTCCGCAGACGAGGAATCGCGCACCGCCAAACTGAAAGGTCACGGCGCCACTCTCCGCCTGCCACCACGCCCCTTCGCCACAGACCGCTTGCCCTACCTCAGCGGCAGGAAAGCCCGACGCCGGCGCCGTGACCCTGAACTTGGGGGTGCGCGATTCCTCCTTCGTCGGAATGACAGCGGGTGTGGCGGGGCACGCGGTGGCAGGCGGAGAGCTGGCGCCGTGGTGGGGGAAGTCGCGGTGGCAGGCGGAGCGCGCGCCGGTGCCCCGGGACATGGCGGCGCCCGATCCCGCATCTGCGGATTCGGGACGACATCGTGGGGCCGAGCGTGCGCGGTGGCGCGGAGAGCCCGCTCTGTGACCCGGAAGGCTTCGGTGGGCGTCGGAGAACTGGAGTCGTGTCCCTGAACACTGGCGGCGCCCGAACCCGCATCTGCGGATGCGGGACGACATCGCGGGGGTCGCGCTCGGTGCCACCTCCCGCAGTGCGCTCACCCCGGCGCCGCCGCCGGCCCGTGCGCCGCATCCGCCGCCATTGCCGGGCAGCCCTCAGCCACCGCCGTGGGCCGCAGCTCGTAGTGCCACGGCTCGTTCGCGTAGGTCTGGCAGAGCCCGTACGCCGCGCCGTGCGCGGCCAGCCAGTCCGTCGCCGCCAATGGGCCGAGATCCACCGCGTCGCCGGTCACGTGCGCCGAGGCCGTGGGGGCCGCCACCCAGCGCGCCGCCTCGTCCGCCGAGCCGTAGGTGGCGACCGCCTCCCGCACCAGCGCCTCCTGATACGCCGGCGAGCGCCAGCCGCTGGTGACGAGGATGGTGACCCCGTCCGGTTCGGCGTCCGCTGCTGCCGCCCGCAGCGCCAGCAACAGCGCCGGATCGAGATTGGCGACGCCGGGCCAGTTGTCATCGAAGACCGGCACGCCGCCCGGCAGGGCGCCGTCCTCCGCTCCCACGACAAGGTCGCCGGGGAGATCGCCGGGCGACTCGCGAGCGATGTCGCCGGGGCGTGCATCCAGCGGCGGGCCGCCCGGTGGCGGTGGTGGCGCTGGTTCGCCGGCCTGCTGCGCGAGGAGCACGGGCAGCGTGACCGGTCTGCCCGCCAGCGCCGGGTGGCTGATCACGTGGGGCAGCGCGGTGGTCGCCCCGGCGCCGCCAATCAGCGCGGCGGCAGCGATGGCGAGCGCGACAAGCTTGCGCCGGCAAGTGGGTCGAACTGGGGGTGGGGCAGGTGTGTTCATCATGCCGCCATGCTGCGCCGCGCCGGGTTGCCGGGGCGTATCGGGTTTTCGATACGCCCGCGATACCCTCCGGCTCGTAAACTTGCGCGTATGCGTGTCCTGATCGTGGAAGATGAACCCTATCTGGCGGACGCGATCCGCGCGGGCCTGCGGTTGGAAGCGATCGCCGCCGATATCGCCGGCGATGGCGAGACCGCGCTGGAGCTGCTGGCCGCCAACGCCTACGACATCGCCGTGCTGGACCGCGATATCCCCGCCCCCTCCGGCGACGAGGTCGCCCGGCGCATCGTGGCGGGCGGCAGTGGCCTGCCCATCCTGATGCTGACCGCCGCTGACCGGCTGGACGACAAGGCGAGCGGCTTCGAACTCGGCGCGGATGATTACCTGACCAAGCCGTTCGCCCTGCGCGAACTGGTGCTCCGCCTGCGCGCCCTCGACCGCCGCCGCGCGCACGCCCGGCCCCCGGTGCGCGAGATCGCCGGGCTGCGCCTCGATCCCTTCCGCCGCGAGGTCTACCGCGATGGCCGCTACGTCGCGCTCACCCGCAAGCAGTTCGCGGTGCTGGAGGTGCTGGTGGAGGCGGAGGGCGGCGTGGTCAGCGCCGAAGACCTGCTGGCCCGCGCGTGGGACGAGCACGCCGACCCCTTCACCAACGCCGTGCGCATCACCGTCTCCGCGCTGCGCAAGCGCCTCGGCGAGCCGTGGCTGATCGCCACCGCGCCGGGCGCCGGGTACTTCATCGCCACCGAGCCGGACGCGGGGGAGGAAGGAGATGGGTAGGGATGTGCGCGAACGGCCCTCACCCCCAACCCCACTCCCGAAGTACTTGCGCGGGAGAGGGGAGACGACGGGCGGCGTCGATGCAGAAAATTGGCGCAAAGGCGCAGAACTGGTCTCCGGAGCCGGGGGCAAGAGCCCCTCTCCCGCGCATCGGGAGAGGGGTTGGGGTGAGGGCCGTCGCGGCGAGCCCAGCCTTTCCCCCTTCCTTGGTACGACGCAGCCGCGCAAGGACGCAGGCAGCGAAGTTGGGCGCGTGGGCCGATCTCCCGGCCCCAGCGTGCGCCTCAAGCTCACCCTCAGCTACGCCGGGTTCCTCCTCTTCGCCGCCGCCCTGATGTTCGTGTCGATCTGGATCTTCCAGTTCGCGCCGGACGCCGCCGTCACCATGCTGGGGCGCTTTGTTCCCGACCTCCTGCGCGATCCGCAGCAGCGGGCCATCGCCGTGATTGCCTTCCTGCTGCTCTTCGGCCTGCTGGGCGGCTGGCTGCTGGCCGGGTGGATGCTGGCTCCACTGGCGCGTATCACGGCGGTGACCCGGACGGTGGAGAAGGGGTCGCTGGGGCGCCGCGTCGCGCTGGCCGGGCGCAACGACGAGTACCGCGAGCTGGCCGACAGTTTCGACGCCATGCTGGCGCGCATTGAGGCGCACGTCGCCGAGCAGCAGCGCTTCGCCGCCAACGCTTCCCATGAGCTGCGCACCCCGCTGGCGATCACCCAGACCCTGCTCGATGTCGCCGCTGCCGACCCGGAGCGCGACCCCGCCGAGCTTCTCGCCCGCCTCGCTACGGTCAACGCCCGCGCCATCGAGCTGACTGAAGCGTTGCTGCTGCTCAGCCGCGCCGATCAGCGCGGTTTCACTCGAGAGGAAGTCGATCTCTCGCTCATCGCGGAAGACGCCGCCGAAACCCTGCTGCCGCTGGCGGAAGCGCACGGCGTGACCATCGAGACCGCCGGCGACATTGCGCTCGCCAGCGGTTCTCCTGCGCTGCTGCTTCAGATGACGATGAACCTCGTCCACAACGCCATCGTGCACAACCTGCCCCGGCACGGCCGCGTGTGGGTCACCACCAGCGTCCGCCCCGGCGTCGCGCTGCTCACCATCGAGAACACTGGCGCGCCGCTCACCTCGCAGGGGGTGGCCACCTTGGCCGAGCCGTTCGTGCGCGGCTCCGCCCGCCTCGCGAGCGCCACCGCCACGGGTCACGCTGGGGCCGGGGTAGGGCTGGGTCTCGCCATCGTCCAGCGCCTCACCGAGGCCCACGACGGCGTCCTCGCCATCGCGCCCCGCCCCGGCGGCGGCCTGCGCGTCACCGTGCAGCTTCCCACTGCCACCACCGCCAGACGCGTTCCGGGTAATACGCCGGGGTGATGCTCGCGTTGCCGCCCAGCGCGGCGCCATCATTGCGCCGCGAGACGATCTTCGGCGGACGCTGACGCAGGGAGGACCCATGACCGAGACAACGGCGAACGGGCAAGCGCAGGAAGAGGCGTTGCGCGCGTTGGAGCGCACACGGCTGGCGGCGCTGGTGCGTGGCGACATGGCCGTGGCGGACCCGCTCCACGCCGACGACTTCCAGCTGATTACCCCGCTGGGCTACGTGCTGAGCAAGGACGACTGTCTGGGCGGCATCGCGGCCGGCGACCTGACCTACCGCGTGTTCGAGCCGGATGGCGACATTGCCGTGCGCCTCGCCGGGCCAATGGCGGTCATCCGCTATCGCTCGCGGCTGGAGGTCATCGCCGAGGGCCACCTCACGCCGCTGGCGGCCTACTGGCACACCGACCTGTACGAGCAGCGCGATGGCGCATGGCGCATCGTCTGGTCGCAGGCGACTGCGATTCGCTGAGCCCCGCGCTCACCCCTGACTGCCCCTCTGCGGCGCCCGCTCTCCGCCCTCCACTCCGGCTTGCCCCACCCCGATGTCGTCCCGAGTCCGCAGACGAGGGACCGACCACCCCCAACTCCCGGGGACACGGCGCCTGTCGTTCCACCTCGCACCACCGCGGTGGTGGGCGCGGGCGGGGACGTCGTGGCCGGGCGTGGGCAGGTCTGGGTGTGGACAGAGCGTTGGGGTCGTACTTTGGAGTTGGGGGTGCGCGGTCCCTCCTTCGTCGGGACGACATCGGGGTGGGATAGGTCGTAGTGAGAGGCGGAGAACGGGCGCTGGCGACGAAACAGCGAGGAGCGCAACCAGCCGTGTAAGAAATCGGCCGCCGCGCGACACTTCCGTGTATGACGAGATCTGCGAACGCCCCCAACCACGATGAACCCGGGCTGCCCACCCCTGACTCCGACCGGCGGCAACGCCTGCGGCCCTACGCCCTCCCGCCGGAGACCGCATCGTTCAGCGATGAGGTGATGCTGGCCCAGATTCACGAAACCGTGCGCCGCGTGACGGCGGCCTCCCTGCGCGGCGCCGCCGGGGACGTGCTGATCAGCCCCGAGGATATCGCGCAGGACACACTGGCCACCCTGCACGCCCAGCGAGACCGCCAACCGCCGGAGAACCCGCTGGCGTGGGCTATCGGCGTGGCCCGCCTGACCCTGCGGGCGGCGCTGCGCCGCTCCCGCACGCGCGGCCTGCCCCACGCGCTGCTGCCGGAGGAGATCGGCGCGGCCCCCGGCGCCGGAGAGCCGGAGCAGATTGTCGATCTGGTGCAGTACGTCTGGCTGCTGGATCAGCTCTCCACGCTGGACCGCATGATCGTGCAGGGGCGGCAGGCGGGCTTTTCCTCCCGCGAGATCGCCGGGGAGCTGCGCCACGCCGGCTACCCCGAGATGACCGCCAACAACGTGGACCAGCGCTTCTACCGCGCGCTCAAGGCGCTGCGCACGCGGCTGCTGGCCGTTGAACCCGGCGCCGCGCCGGCGCAAGAGCAGGAGCAGGAGTCGCCGTCATGACTTCCCCCACCCAGCCGGACCCCAGCCCAAACGTCGTCCCCCTGTTCCCCGGCGAGGAGCAGGCGGCCACCGAACTGGCCCACTACTGGGACGCTACCGTGCAGGGCCGCGCCACCGGGCGCGAGGTGGACCCGGAGCTGGTTCCCATCATCCAGCTGCTGCGCCACTATCAGGGCGCCGTCGCGCCGCCGCCGCCAGAACCCCCGCCGCCACCCCGCGCCCGGGCCGCCTCGCTGGCGCTGGCGTGGCAGCGCTCGCTGCGGCAGGTGGCGCTGGCGCTGGCGGTGGTCGCCGCCGTGGCGTTCACCGTCAACACCGCCGTCTCGCCACGGAGCTGGCTGCTGAGTTCCGCCGCCGATCCCGACTGGCTGCCCCTCGTCTCCGATGATTGGCTGGCCGAGGCGCCAGCAGTCCGGCTACTGGATCCGATCACCGCCGTTGTTCAGGAATTGCAGGGAGTTGACCCGCATGGCGCGTAAGTTGCCTGTCTCGCTACCGGCGCGGCTGCCGGCGGTTTCCCGGCCGCACATGCCGAAGCTGCCAGACGCCGATGCTCCCGATGTCTTCGAGGAAATGACGCTCATGGAGCACCTCGAAGAGTTACGGGACCGCATCGTCAAGAGCGTCATCGCCATCGGCGTGGCGTTCGTGGCCGGCATCTTCATCGCCGGCCCCATGCTCAAGCGGCTGCAGATCGAGGCGAACGCCGTGGGCGGCTTCGATGTGGTCAGCCCCACCGATCCCATCACGCTCTACTTCAAGGTCGCCCTCTACGTCGCCGTCGGCATCGCGTTGCCAGTTCTCATGTGGCAACTCGTCGGGTTCCTGCTGCCAGGCCTGACCGGCAAGGAGAAACGATTTCTCATCCTTTCCATGCCGTTCGTGATCCTGCTTTTCCTGTTGGGTGTGGCCTATGGCTTCTTCTTCGCTGCGCCGCGGGCGTTGCAGTTTCTCTCCTCCTTCATGAGCGACATCTATGAGTGGTCGCCGGAAGGCAACGAGGTCATCAATTTCTTCCTCACCCTGATGCTGGGGCTCGGGCTGGCGTTCCAGTTGCCGGTGGTGATGTTCATTCTCGCCAAGCTGGGCGCCGTCTCCCCGCAGAAAATGCGCAGCTTCCGCAAGTACGCGGTGATCATTCTGCTCATTCTGGCGGCGGTCATCACCCCCTCCACCGACCCCATCAACATGGCGGTGGTGTTCGTGCCGCTGTACCTGCTGTACGAGGCCGGCATCTTGGTGTCGACCCTCTTCGCCCGCACGCCGCTGGTGGTGAACCTGCCGGAGCCATCATCCCCCGGCAAGGAGGCCTGATGCGCCCCTCCCGCAACCCGCAGCGCCGTTCGCTCATCCCCGTATGGCTCTGGCTGCTGCCGCTGTCGTTGGCCTGCAGCGGCATGCTGCTGGGCATCCGCTCGGACGATGACCGGCTGCTCAACCGCTCGGCGGCGGTGCTGCTGCTGGCGATCGCACTGGTCTGCGTGCGCACGATTCTGGATGAGCCGATGTTCTGACGGCGCGTCCGGGGCGCCGATATCGTTGCCTTGCCGCGACGCGGCATCAGCTCGCCGCAATCCGGCTGATGTAACGCTCGGCTGAGCGCTGGACCGCCGCCATGGCGTCGGTGGCGACCACGCTGCCGGGCCAGGCGCTGTACAGGCGGTCAGCAGGGTAGGGCTCGACGGCGGCGACGATGCGGCGGATGGCGGCAGCATCGAGGGGGACCAGGTTCGGGAAGGAGTACATGAAGCTGACCCATCGTCGATCCTGGACGACCATGATGGTGTCGCCGGTCAGCAGCACGCCCCGGCCCGCTGCGCCGGCGGGCCAGTGCACCACGCAGCTCCCCGGGAAGTGCCCGCCGCAGCGCACGAGGGTGAGCCCGCTGCCGGGGAGCGGATCATGCGTCTCGCCCTCCCAGAAGCGGATGGCGGGGTCCGGCAGCGTCACCCACTCCCGATCATCGGCGTGGAGATAGATGGGGACTCCACCGAAGGCCTGGCTCCAGGCGGCGACGCCGGTGAAGAAGTGGGGGTGGGAGACGGCGATGGCCGCCACCCCGCCCAACTGCTCGACTGCCGCGACCGTGGCGTCGTCAACGAGGCTGATGCAATTCCAAAGCAGATTGCCGACCGGAGTCTGGATCAGGTGCGCCTGCTGGCCGATGGCGAACTTTGGCTCGGTCATGATGCCGACCAGACCATCTTCGATGGGGGTGATTGCGTTGCGGTGCTCCCGGCGCAACGCGTCCAGCGAGGTCCACTCCTGGCCCGCTTGCCCGATGTACTGCCGGTCGTCGTCACAGATCGGGCAGGAGGCGGGCGGGGCGGCGGCTTCGGGATAGTGGGCGCCGCACGTGACACAGACAAACGGGTTCATCGCGTGCTCCTCAGACGAACTGCGTATTCTGTTGGCCGTGAGCGTAGCGCGCCGGGCGCCGGGATGAATACCGCCTGACGCAGAACGGGTTTGCACACCTCGTGTCGTCGCGAATTACGTACATGCTGGCCGGCATCTACGGAAATTCCCCCATATCCAAACCCTCTCCCGTGACCTAGGCTGGAACGTAGCTGTGCGCCTCGCGCGTGGCAGTGAGCAGGCGCGGAAACGAGGTGGGCATGGACGGCGCAGCGTTCGACGAGATGGTGCAGCGGTTGACGCGCCCGGCGGGGCGCCGCGCGCTGTTGGCCGGGCTGGCGGTAGCGGGGGTGGCCGGTGGCCTCGCCCGGGACGCGGCCACCGCGAAGAAGAAGAAGAAGCCGAAGAAGGTCACAATCTGCCGCAACGGCCAGACCCTTTCGGTGACGAAGAAGAAGAAGAACAAGCACTTGCAGCCCGGCGACACCACCGGGGCGTGCAAGGCCACGACGCGGCCACCCTCAACCAGCACCACGCAGCCGCCGCGCTGCCCCGCCGCCAAGCCCAACTTCTGCGCCCGGTTGGATACCTGTCAAGCGGCCTGCGGCGCCGGCCACGCCTTCGATGCTGAAAGTTGCGCCTGCGTCTGCTCGCCCGCGACCACCTGCTGTATTTGCGACCAGGGCGGGGGGAATGCCCTGTTCTTCTCCGGCATCGCGACGGAAGCTGACTGCACGCAACAGTGCACCGGTGCGAGCGCGACGCTCAAGGAGTTCAAAGGCGGTGAAGGCAAGGCCTTCACCTTCAATCTCTCGAACGACACCTGCGTCGTTGCCTGCACCACGGAGCCGATGACCTGCCCGGCTAACGTGGATCCCCCAACATGCAGCGATGGCACGAACTGCTGCGCTGAAGATGAAGACGGGGGGTGCTGTCCTGTCGATACGCCCAACTGTTGCCCAACCTTCTGTTGTGGCAAGGGATTCTCCGTGTGTTGCGGCAGCGGCGGCTGTTGCACGTCAACGTTTTCCGTGTGCTGCGGCACGGTCTGTTGCCCCACCGGGCAGACGTGCTGCAATACCAACGGTGACTGCAGCAACGGGCAAGTGTGCAGCCTCCTCGATGGGGCGTCGGACGGCTGCTGTGCGGACCCGCCCGAGCGTGGCCGGAGCCACCGCGCCCCGGCCGCTACGCCCATGGCGCGGGGCGTGCCACGGGGGTAGCGGTGAGGTGCGGCGTGGCGCACCTCCGCCAGGGCCGCCGTCGTGTCAGGGGCATGCCGGCGGCGCTGGCATGCCTCCCGCAACATCGCTATCGTTCCTGATGCATGCCGTGCCTTCAGGAACCGGGTAAGTGGAAACGGGGCGGTCTTGGCGACAGATGGTCCCCCTGGATCCACCAGCTTCCCGCCGATCCCCCTGGCGCGGCGGCCGTTGGTTGGCCGCAAGCACGACATTGCGGCAATCCTGACCCTCTTGCACCGGGAAGACACCGGACTCGTTACGCTCACAGGCCCCGGTGGCGTCGGCAAGACCCGCCTGGCGCTCCAGGTTGCCGCGCAGGCCGCCAGCGCGTTCCCCGACGGCGTTTGCTACGTCGATCTGAGCGCCGTGCGTGACGAGTCGCAGGTGGCGCCGGCCATTGCCCATGCCTTCGGGCTGGTCTTGCTCGATGACCGCAGCCCGGATGAACACCTGGCGGCGCATATTGCCGGACGCAGCCTGCTGCTGGTGCTGGACAACGTCGAGCACGTGATTGAAGCGGCCCCCCAAATCGCGACGATGTTGGCGCGCTGTCGGCGTCTGAAGGTGCTGGCCACGAGCCGGCAGGTGCTGCGCCTGAGCGGTGAGACGGTCGTGCCCGTCGCGCCGCTTGGCGGAGCCGCGGCGGTGGAGTTGTTCGTGCAGCGCGCCAGGGCGGCGTACCCAGGCTTTGCGTTAGACGCCGCTAACGCCGCACAGGTTGCGGCCATCTGCACGCGCCTGGATGGCCTGCCGCTGGCGATCGAACTGGCGGCGGCCCGCAGCACGGTGCTGACGCCAGACGGCTTGCTGGCTCGTCTGGATCAACGCCTGCCCTTGCTGACCATCGGCGTACGCGACGCGCCATCCCGGCAACACACGATGCGCGGAGCCATTGCCTGGAGCTACGATCTGCTCCCCGAGCCAGCGCAGACCGTGTTCCGCCGGCTCGCCGTCTTTGCCGGCGGCTTCACGCTTGAGGCCGCCGAATCGCTCCTCTCCCGCCTGCGGGACGAGGGGTCGCCGGTGGCGCCGCATAACGGCTCCGCCGCGCTCGACGGCGTCATGACCCTCATCGACCATAGCCTGCTCCAGCGCCAGGATGCCGAAGACGCGCCCCGCTACCGTATGCTGGAAACGATCCGCGAGTTCGCGTTCGAGCAGCTTCAGGCCGAGGGCGCGGCGATGGTGGATGCCGTGCGTCAGGCTCACGCGGTGACGTTCGTGCGGCTGACCGAGCCGGTGCGGTCCAGACGCTGGCGGCTGGCTATGAACGCCTGCTGGCGAGC
>JASGGF010000010.1:0-33343 GCA_047605145.1 Thermomicrobiales bacterium
CGCCGCGCCGCCGGCGCCCAGCACGACCGCCGCGCCGGGCGCGCGGCCGCCGAGCGCCTGCTGCAATGCGGTCTGGAACCCGTAGATATCCGTGTTGTCACCCAGCAATCGACCATTCTGGTTGATGATGGTGTTGACTGCTCCCGCGCGCCGCGCCGTGTCGGAGACCTCGTCGATCAGGGGGATCACCGCCACCTTGTGCGGCACGGTCACATTGGCGCCCAGCACCCCATCCGCCCGGAGGGACGCGATTCTGGCAGGAAGTTCGACCGTCGTGGTCTGCCAACGCTCATAGGTGGCCGGAATGCCCAGCATGTCCAGCGCCGGCTGGTGCAGCGCCGGTGAGAGCGAGTGCGCAACGGGGTTGCCAATCACCCCCACCGCGAGCATGCCGCTCACCGTTTCCGGGCGATCAACCATCTCAGTTGCCGCTGTCGGGGTTATTGAGGTACTTGTCAACGTTTGCCTGCTGCTCTTCGGGAGTGACCGCAAAGGCGTGCTCCCCACTGTCACCCATGGCCACGAAGTACATGTACGGCGTGTCCTTCGGGAAGAGCACGGCCTGAATGGAGGCAAAGCCGGGGTTCGCGATAGGCCCCGGAGGCAAGCCGTCATTCTGGTAGGTGTTGTACGGGCTCTCAGCGAACAGGTCATCGCCGGTCAACTTCGGCCACCAGTCCTGCGGCGTCCCCAGCACGTACTGGACTGTCGGGTCTGCGTCCAGCCGCCACCCCTGCTCCCACCGGCTCAGGTACACGTCCGCAATGATCGGCCGCTCCTCCGGCAGCTGCGCCTCACGCTCCACCAGCGACGCCACGATGAGCACCTGATCCATGGTCAGGCCCATCTCCTTCGTGCGCTGCCGCATTTCCGGCGTGTACTTGTTCCCGAAGTTCGTGAGCATCGTCGCCACGTTCGCTGTCGGATTCGTGCCGCTAAACCGGTAAGTGTCCGGGAAGAGGAAGCCTTCCAGCGACGCGTCCGCTGGCAAATCCGCCAGAAAGTCGAACTGCGAGCGGTCGATATCGGCAACCGCCTGCATGAACGCCGCTGCGCCGCCTTCCCCACCCTGCTTTTCGTACTCCGCGGCAATCTGCTCGATGCGCCACCCTTCGGGAATGGTGATGTCAAACGACTCCGGCGCGTTCGACGCGGTCGATGGCGCCTCGGTGGGCGCTACCCCGGTGATGGTATCGACGATCTGCGGCACGCTCATCCCGCGACGAAGCGTGTAGGTGCCCGGCTCCAGCGCCCCGCCCGAAAGCCGCATCTGGCCCTGAAACAGCAGTTTCGACTTGATCAGCCCATGCGCTTCGAGTTCGTCGGCGACTTCCGAATCGGACTGCCCTTCGAACACCGAGAGCATCACCGGCTGCCCGGCGTCGGCCGGCCGAGCTGCGTCCGTGGCGTAGCGAAACGCCCACACGCCAGCGCCCGCCACCATCAGGGTCAGCGCCGCAATCGTCAGGATCTTCAGGGATTGGGTGAGAACACGAACCACGCAGGAGAACCTTTCCTACGGCAGCGGAACGCAAGCCAAAGCTCCGGCGTCCGGCCATCAATGTCGCCATAATAGGTGGCATGACAGCGAGCAACAACTGCGCCGGCGGGCAACCCGCCACCAGCCGTCACTCATTGGAACGCGCCAACCTGATTGTGGTTGCGGGCCCCACCGCCGTTGGCAAGACCGCGCTCAGCATCGCGCTGGCGCAGCACTTCGGGGGCGAGGTCGTGAACGCGGACTCGCGGTACCTCTACCAAGGGTTCGATATCGGGGTCGACAAGCCCACACTGACCGAACGCTCCGGCATTCCCCATCACCTCATCGACATCCTGCCCCCCACTGGCGATATGACGCTGGCGCGCTACCAGGATTTGGCGATGGCCGCGATCCATGACATTGTGGGCCGTGGCGTGCTGCCGATCCTCACCGGGGGTACCCCGCTTTACGTCAACGCCGTGGTGGAGGGTTGGCGGATACCACGCGTGCCGCCGGATCCCGCGTTTCGCGCCGCCTGTGAAGCTGAGCTCGCCACCGATGGCGGCGCGAAGTTACGGGGAGCGCTCCGCCGGGTCGATCCTGTCAGCGCCGAACGGTGCGGTGTCAACATGCGCCGGGTTATCCGCGCGCTGGAGGTCTTCGAGGGCTCGGGCGTTCCCATGTCCGAACAGGAAGGCAAAGGCCCGCCGCCGTTCCGCGCTCTCGAACTCGGCCTCACGCGGCCCCGCGCCGAGCTCCACGCAGCTATCGACCGCCGGGTCGATGCGCAACTGGCGCGCGGACTCGTCGACGAAGTGCGCGGCCTGCTGGAAGCTGGTGTGCCGCCGGATGCGCCCTCCATGTCCAGCATTGGCTATCGCCAGCTTCTGCCCTACCTCGCCGGGCAAGCCTCGCTAGCAGAAGCAGCCGCCCAGATCAGACACGATACCCACCGCTACGTGCGGCATCAGGAGACGTGGCTGCGCCGCAACCCGCGCATCGTGACGGTAGACACCACCACGGCGTCATGGCGGGAAGACGCCATCCAGCTGGTCGCCCGCTTTCTGCATCGCCCCGCATCCGGACACGCTTCCTATACTGCTTGACACACGGTCATCAGCCGGGCCGGGGCGGCGCTGGCTGACGGAAAGGAACCAGGTTGGATCGTCAGGCATACGTCGAAAACATCGTCGATCACTTTGAGCATCCACGCCACAAGGGTCGCATGGAACACGCCGACATCCAGCTTGGCGGCGGCAATCCCGGTTGCGGGGACCTCATAACGATGTACGTCAAGGTCGGGGATGGCGATGTCATCGAGGCCGTCACCTTCGAAGGCGAAGGCTGCACGATCAGTCAGGCTGGCGGCTCGATCATCACCGAACTCGCCACCGGCATGACACTGGACGAAGTGAAAGACCTCGGCCTGTCCACGATGACAGAGGAGATGGGCGACGAGATCGTGCGCAGCCGCGTGCGCTGCGCCACGCTCGCGCTCGGAACACTGCAAGCCGCCATCGACCAGTTCCGCCGCGACCGCGAACGGCGCGAAGCCGGCCTGCCGCCGGTCGAGCGCGCAGCGTTCGAGGTCTGACATTCCGTGGAGCCACCGGAGCCCGAACGCGAGTTGGCGCTGAGCGCCGCGTGGCATGCCGGCCGCATTCCTGACCTGCTCACGACCGCTGACGGCGAGACCATTCAGGTCGTCCATCGCGGAGCGTGGACACACGGCCTCGGTCCTGATTTCGCCGATGCGCTCCTGCTTTTCAACGACCGGGAACTGCGCAGCGGCTCCGTCGAGATGCATCTGCGAACGCGGGGCTGGTTCGAGCACGGGCATCATCTCGACCCGGCCTACAACGCTGTCATCCTGCACGTCGTTGCCCAGCACGATGGCACGGCCACCCGGCGCGCCGATGGCCGCGTGGCGCCGGTCGTTCAGATCAGCGATCTCGCGCCGCTCTCCCACCCGCTGCTTGAGCTTGACTGGAACCGAATCGGCGGGGCCGTCTGCGCGACCCGGCTCGTCGCCACTGATCCCCGGCGCGTCGCGGCCATCCTCCAACAGCTCGGCGATGTGCGGCTATCCGCCCGGTCCGCGCGGATCGAGGCGAAGCTAACCGACGAGCCCGCCGGTGAAGTGCTCTGGCAAGGGGTGCTGGGAGGTCTTGGGTATTCCCGCAACAGCGCGCCCATGCGCGTGCTGGCGGAACGCGTGCCGATTTCCGGACTGGAGCGCACCCTGCTGACGCGTCCCGGCCACGAGCGTCACGCCATTGCTCAGGGGCTTTTGCTGGGCGCCGCCGGGTTCCTGCCGCTGTCGCCCGCGGAAGCCAGTTTGGCCCAGCTATCGCCTGCCCAACTCGGTGAGATCGAACGGCAGTGGGCGGAACGCGGCGGCCCCTGGCAGGCGGACCCCATGCCTTCCGAACAGTGGGACCGCGCCCGCAGCCGTCCCGCCAACCACCCCCTATCCCGTCTCCTTGCCGCCGCCGCGCTGGCGGTGAATGCCGCCGCCGCCGGCGGCATCCTGACGATGGCCCGCGGCGTCGTGGAAGCCCTCGACCCGGTGACGGCCCTCCGTGATCTCACCGCTTCACCAGTGAACGGCGGCATTGGCGAGGACCGCGCAATCGAGATTCTGGCCAGCGCGGTGTTGCCGGCGTTGCTCGCGGTGGCCGCGCACACCGGCGATGACGGGCTCGCCGAAGCGGCGGCGTCGGCCTGGAACCTGGCGCCGGCGCCTGCCGCCAATTCGGTCACGAAACGGGCGATGCAGCAGGTCGCCGGCGCGGTCCGGCTTCGGGGAATCGGTGCCCGTGGGTCGCAGGGACTGATCCACCTGGACACAGTCCTGTGCCAACCCCGTCGATGTTTCGAATGTCCCATCGCGCGGGCGGAACTCGCTGTCAACGATTAGCTGCCTCGCGGGCAACGCTTTAGGGATGGCGATGGTGCCACTGTGGGCACGTCTGCTCCCTCCCGCATCCCTACCCAGAGGTCCCAGAGTGTTCGCATAAATGGCGTTGTACCGCGACTTATTCGCTGCTGTTCCTAAGAGTCACAGTACCTTGTACTCCCTCCATCGGTACTAGTATTTGACATTGCGGCAAATCTTGCATTCCGCCTTCCTTCCTGTAACCTAGTGGTCAGTCACAAGCGCGGAAACACAGGGCTTTGACCTGTGGTCCCGGTACGTGACGGAGCGTCAGACCCGAGTCGCATCCGTCACAGGTACGGCAACGCTCTCCACCCGAGGAAGCGGCGCCGCAATCGCGAGAAGGAGCCGGATAGCATGAACGCCCGCAGGTTCGATGCGTTCGCCGTGTCAATGACAGGCAACGAAAGTCGCAGCAGCCGCCGCAAGTTGCTGCGTGGTCTGGCCGCAGTCGCCCTTGTGGGCCTCGCGCCGGCCAGCGCCCGCGCCTTCGATGGTGGCGGCGTGCCGTTCACCCCGGTTCCCGGTTCTGCCACCTGCACGAGTGGCGCTGACTGCGCCGCCAACGAAATTTGCCTCAACGGATCCTGCGCGCCTCGCTCGGCGGTCGGCGGGCAGGAGACCAGCACGACAACCGACACTGGCGTCTCCAACACCACCACCGCTGGGACCGCTACGCAGACGGTTCCGGATACCACGGCTGTCACGCCGCCCACGGACGCTAACACCGGCGTGGGCGGGCTGATCCAGCCGGGAGCCCCGCTGCCGGCCCGCATCTTCAGCGGGCGGTGCGGCGCACTCGGCGCTGATCCGGCCTTCCAGTTGATCGATGTTGGCTCTGTTGAAGGTGTGGAAGATGGGGAGACGCCCGAAGGCGCCCTCACCGCGATCCCGGCGGAGTTCAGCACCACCGTCGTCAACGCCCAGCTTGACACTCTGCTCGCCTCCGAGCACGCCATCGATATCCGCGTGGACGCCAACGACCCCGCTACGTCTATCGCCTGCGGCGACATCGGCGGTCCCATCGACACGGGAGCCAATGGCGAAGAGCTTGCCGTTGGGCTGCAGGAGCGCGGCAACTCCGCATACGCCGGCATCGCCTGGCTGCAAAGCGAAGAAGACCGCACACTCGTCCGTGTCTTCCTGGCCCGCGGCCTGGGCGAAGGCGCCCCGGTCACGGTGGCGCAGGAAGCCGACGTGGCCGCCGCGGAGACGCCTGAGGCGGCCGAAACTCCCACCCCGGTTGCAGAAGCGCAGGCGGCCGGCACCCCGGTCGTGGAGCCGATCCCGGCTCTGGGCGCTGGCTCAACCGTGGTCACTACCATTGATGTCAATCTGCGCGCCGAGCCGTCTGACGATGCCCTGGTTCTCGCGATCCTGGGCACCGGTGTCGAGCTCGACGTGACTGGCTCTCCGGCTGATGGATGGGTTCCCGTCACCGATCCGGCTTCGGGTCAGGCCGGCTTCGTAAGCGACCAGTTCGTCGCGATTGTCAGTTAGTCGACCCGCGTAAGCGGGTCCACCCGGAGAGCATCAGGGCGCCAGCGACGGCTGGCGCCCTGACCCGTATCCCGATCGTGTCCGGTATAGTCCACGCGTCCCGTCCTCTCCGGACGAGCGACGCGATTTCTCGTTGCAGCAGAACGAGGGGACTGATGAGCCGGGCGCCACAAGGCAAAATCAGCGTGCAGGACTTGATCCGGCTGGTTGAAACGGACGAAATTGACACGATTATCACCGGTGTCACGGACATGCAGGGCCGGCTGATCGGCAAACGGGTCACCGGCCAGTTCTTCATTGATAGCTGTCTTGATCACGGCACCCATCTCTGCACCTACCTCTTTGCCACCGACATGGAGATGAACACCCCCGAAGGCTTCGCGGGCCACGACTGGGATTCTGGCTACGGGGATTACCTCAACCGCCCCGACTGGTCGACGCTGCGCGTCATCCCGTGGCTGGAGAAGACGGCATTGGTGCTTGGAGACGTCGTGGACGAGCACGCCGGCGCACTTTCGCCCATCGCGCCTCGCTCCATTTTGCGCCGCCAAATCGAGCGCGCCGAAGCGCTCGGCCTCCGGCCACGCATGGCTTCAGAGCTGGAGTTCTACCTCTACCGCGACACTTACGAGGAAGCCGCCGCCAAAGGCTGGGACGGCTTGCAGCGCTGGGGCTGGTACAACGAGGACTATCAGCTCCTGCAGGCCACGAAGGCGGAACCGCTCTACCGGCAATTCCGCAACCTGATGACGCAGGCGGGCGTGCCCATCGAGTTCTCCAAGGGCGAGGCCGCCGCCGGGCAGCACGAGGTCAACATCACCTACGCTGACGCCCTGGAGGCCGCCGACCGCGCCGCCATTTACAAGCACGGCGCCAAGGAGATCGCTCACCTCAACGGGTGCTCCATCACCTTCATGGCTAAGCCCGGCGCTGACTTGACCGGCTCTTCCAGCCACGTCCACGTCAGCCTTTGGAATTCCACTCGTGAAACCAGCCTCTTTCCGGCAGGACCCGGCTCGGCAGAGATGTCGCAAACCATGCGGCACTTTCTGGGGGGACTACTGCACGGTTCCCGCGAACTCTCGCTCTTCCTCGCCAGCAACATCAATTCGTACAAGCGGTACGCCGTGGCGTCGTGGGCGCCGGTCAACGTCGTTTGGTCGCGCGACAACCGCACCTGCGGCTTCCGCATCGTGGGCCACGGGTCCTCTCTTCGGATCGAGGACCGGCTGCCCGGCGGCGACGCCAATCCGTACCTGACCTACGCCGCCATTCTTGCCGCCGGTCTCTACGGCATTGAGCACGAGATCGAGCCGGCGCCGGAGTTCCACGGCAACGCCTACGCCGCCGCCGGCGTGCCGCACGTCCCGCGCTCGCTGCGTGAGGCCATCGCCGAGTGGTCCGCCAGCGAGCTGGCGCACGAAGCCTTCGGCGAGCAAGTGGTCGATCACTACCGCAACATGGCGCAGATTGAGCAGAATGCGTTCGATATGGCGGTTACCGATTGGGAAATGGAGCGGTACTTCGAGCGCGGGTAGCGCGCTCGTGGAACGCAACAGGAAAGGCCAATTTCAGCGTGTCAGAGACCCTTACCCGCCGCGCCGGGGCAGACGTCGCCGTCGATCACCGCCAGACGCCGTTGCTGGACGGCGTGCGCGCCTACAAGGCGCGGGACATGGCGCCCTTCTCGACGCCCGGCCACAAGCTCGGCGTTGGCGCCGACCCCGAACTGGTCGAGACCTTCGGCATCGAGGGACTGCGCAGCGACATCCCACTTGGCGGCGGCGTCAGCGACACCCATTTCCATGGCGAACCGTTGCGGGCCGCCGAGGTGCTGGCCGCTGACGCGTGGGGCGCAACGCGCAGCTACTTCCTCGTCAACGGCTCATCAGCCGGCAACCACGCCAGCCTCCTCGCCAGCGTCCGCCCGGGCGACAAGGTGATCGTCGCGCGTGATCTGCACAAGTCGTTGCTGGTGGCGCTCATCCTCACCGGGGCCAACCCCGTGTATGTCTCGCCCCGCCTCCACGACGAGCTCAACGTCGGGCTCGGGATCACCGCCGCCGAGGTCGAGGCGGCGCTGGACGCCAACCCCGACGCGAAATTGGTCGCGCTGGTCAGCCCGTCCTACTGCGGCGTCGCCTCCGATCTCGCCGGAATCGCCGCCGTCGCGCACGCGCGCGGCGTGCCGGTGCATGTCGATGAAGCGTGGGGGCCAGAGTTCCACTTCCACGCCGCCTTGCCGCCCTCGGCCATGAGCAGCGGCATCGACACGGCGGTGATCTCGACGCACAAGGTGCTGGGCAGCTTGACACAAGCGGCCATCCTCAACGCGCAAGGGCCGCTGATCGACTACGGCCGCCTCGCCACGACCGTGGGGATGGTCAACACCACCAGCCCGTCTGTCCTCATTCTGGCGTCCATTGACGCCACCCGGCGGCAGATGGCGCTGCACGGCGAAGCAATGCTGGAGACCACGATTGCGCTGGCGCAGGATGCCCGCGCCCGGTTGCAGCGCATTCCCGGCGTGGGGGTGCTCGACCGCGAGCAGCTCGGGGTTGAGCACTTCGACCTGACCAAGCTGGTGGTGGATGTCGATGGTTTAGGCATCACCGGCTACGAGGCCGAAGACATCCTGCGCAACCGGTTCGGAGTCGGCCCGGAGATGAGCGACCTCATCGGCCTCGTCTTTCTCGTCACCATCGCTGATACCCGGCAGAGCATCGACCGGCTGGTGCACGCGTTCGAGACGATTTCACGCGAGCGCTACCGAGGGGGCGCCCGCCGCTCCGGGCTGCGCTCGTCAGGCGTTGCCGTTGCGCCGGGCGCGCTGGCAATGACCCCGCGTGACGCCTTCTTCGCGCCGATGCGCGCCGTCCCGTTGGCGGCCGCCGAGGGAGAGGTTTCGGCGGAACTCGTCATCCCCTACCCGCCGGGCATTCCAGTGCTGGCGCCGGGCGAGGTCATCTCCGCCGCCAAGATCGCGTACCTGCAGGAGGGCGCCGCCAAGGGCGGCTACATCTCCGGCCCCGCTGACGAGACGCTGGCGACAATCCGCGTTGTCGATGCCTGATTCTGCGCGTGCGTGACCGCTATCGGGACGCCGTGCCGGCGTCCCGTAGCCGCAACAACCGTTCGGCGGCGGCGGCGATCGTATCCGGGCGCTTGGCGAAGCAGAAGCGAGCCAGTTGCGGGGCACGCGCCGGGTCGGCGTAGAAGGCGGAAGGCGGCACCGCCGCCACCCCGATGTCGCTCGTCAGCCAGCGGCAGAACGCGACGTCGTCCGCAAAGCCAAACCCGGAGACATCCGCCATCAAGAAATACGCGCCTTCAACTGGCAACACCGGCAGCCCGGCCGCTGTCAGGGCGTCTTCCAGCAGCAGTCGCCGCTCGTCGTACTCACGCTGCAACTGCGCGTAGTACCCGAGCCCCGGCGCTGCCGCCAACGCGTCGGCCATCGCCTCCTGAAACGGCGTCGCCGTGGCGAAGGTCACGAACTGGTGCACGGCGCGCAACGCGGCGTTCAGATCCGCTGGCCCGATGGCGTAGCCGATCTTCCAGCCCGTCATGGAGAAGGTCTTGCCGGTGGAGTTGAGCGTCAACGTGCGCTCCTGCATCCCCGGAATCGTGGCCAGCGAGCGATGGACCGCGTCGCCGAACACGATGCGGTCATAGACCTCATCAGTGATCGCCACCACGTTCCATTGCTGGCACAGCTCCGCCAGCAGCTCCAGTTCCGGCTGCGTGAAGACCTTGCCGGTGGGATTGTGCGGCGTGTTCAGCAGCAGCAGCTTCGTCCGTGGGCCGAACGCCGCCCGCGCCTCCTCCGGATCAAACGACCAGTCAAGGGCGTGCAGCGTGATCGGGCGCAATGACGCGCCGGCCATCGTGGCGCTCGCCGGGTACGAGTCGTAAAACGGCTCGAACACGACGATTTCGTCACCATCGCCGGTGAGCGCCTGCATGATGTCGTAGATCGCTTCAGTGGCGCCGGTGGTCACAGTGATCTCGGTGGCCGGGTCTACGTCCAGTCCGGTCCGCTCCCGCCACGTCCGGGCGATCTCTTCCCGCAACCTCGGCGCGCCAAACGACACCGCGTACTGGTTCGCGTCCGCGTCAATCGCGGCCTTGGCGGCTTCCTTGACGAAATCGGGACCGGGGAAATCCGGAAAGCCCTGCCCGAGATTGACCGCGCCGTACTGATTCGCCAGCCGGCTCATCTCGGTGAACACCGAGGTGCCGAAGCCCCGGATTCGTGGCGCCGACCGCTCGCTCATGCGTCCGCTGCTCCCTGTCGCCAGCGCGCGTTACGCCGGCGCGCGGTACTCGCCATATTCCTGCCGCAGCACGCCCGCGATCTGGCCCAGCGTCCCACCCGCCAACAGTGCCGCGCGCATGGGGCGAAGCAGATTGACGCTGGCATCACGCGCGGCCGACCGCACGTCGTCCAGCGCACGCTGAACGGCCTCGGCGTCCTGCGCGGCCTTGTACGCTCGCACGCGCTCGGCCTGCCGCTGCGTGGCGGCATTGTCGATGATCTGGGCCGGAATCTCGACCTCGCCTTCGGTCGCGAACTTGTTGACACCGACGATAACGCGGTCCCCGTGTTCGCGCTGGAGTTCGAGCTGATAGGCGTTCTCGCCAATGGCGTTCTGCACAAACCCGCTCTCGATCGCCGCCACCGCGCCACCGCGCTCGCCGACCTGTCCCAGCCACCCGCGCGCCTTCGCCAGCAGGTCGTCCGTCAGCGACTCGACGAAGAAGGACCCCGCCAGCGGGTCCGCCGTCTCCGCGACGCCCGTTTCCTCCGACAGGATTTGCTGGGTGCGGAGCGCCAGCGTGGCGGCGTCTGCCGTGGGCAGCCCGAGCGCCTCGTCGAACGAATTGGTGTGCAGGCTCTGCGTGCCGCCCAGCACCGCCGCCAGCGCCTGATACGCGACCCGCACCACGTTGTTCAACGGCTGCTGCGCCGTCAGCGTCACGCCGCCGGTCTGCGTGTGGAAGCGCATGATCTCCGAACGGCTATCCGCCGGGTTGTACCGCTCGCGGACAAGCTCCGCCCAGAGTTTGCGGGCGGCGCGGAACTTCGCGGCCTCCTCGAACAGGTTGGAGTGCGCCGCGAAGAAAAAGCTCATCCGGGGCGCAACATCGTCCACCGAAAGCCCGGCGGTTAGCGCCGCGTCGATGTACGCAAGGCCGTTCGCCAGCGTGAAGGCGATTTCCTGCGCGGCGGAGGAACCGGCCTCTCGGATGTGGTAGCCGGAAACCGAGATGGTGTTCCAGTTCGGCAGGCGCTCGGCGCAATACGCAAAGGTGTCTGTTACCAGTCGCATGGAGGGCCGGGGCGGAAAGATAAAGGTCCCGCGCGCGGCGTACTCCTTCAGGATGTCGTTCTGGATGGTGCCGCCCAGCTGCGCTGGGTCGGCGCCGCGCTCCACAGCGACGATCTCATACATCAGGAGCAGCAACGCCGCCGGCGCGTTGATCGTCATCGACGTCGTCACGGCCGTCTGGTCGATGCCATCGAACAGTCGCCGCATGTCGTCGAGCGTCGAAATGGGCACGCCGACCCGGCCAACCTCACCGAACGCTCGCGGGTCGTCGGAGTCGAGGCCTAGTTGCGTCGGCAGATCGAACGCCACGCTGAGCCCCGTCGTCCCGCGCTCCAGCAACAGCCGGTAGCGGGCGTTGCTCTCCTCCACCGAGGAGAACCCGGCGTACTGGCGCATTGTCCAGCGCCGGCCCCGGTACATGGTGGGGTAGATGCCGCGCGTGTACGGGAAGACGCCGGGGTCCGCCTCGCTGAGCGGATCCGCCGGCTCCCGGTACACCGGCTGGATTTCGATTCCGGAATCAGTGATGATCTCGCGGCCCGTCAACGCCCCGCTACTCCTGCACCAGCTCGGTCAACACGCCCCCACCCGATTCCGGGTGAATGAAGGCAATCCGCCAACCGTGGGCGCCCCGTCGCGGCGTCTCGTCGATGAGCCGCACACCAGACTCCCGGAGACCGGCCAGCGCGGCTGCAATGTCCGGAACGGCGTACGCAACGTGATGAAATCCGCCGCCCCGCTTCGCCAGAAACCGCCCAATGGCGCCCTCCGGATCGAGCGGGCGGATCAGTTCGATCCATGAAGCGCCAGCCGGCAGCGTCACCACCTCGACGCCCTGCTCCTCCAGCACGAAGCGTTCGCTGGAGGCAAACCCCAGCGGCCCATACTGCGCCAGCGCCGCATCGAGATCGGACACCACGAAGGCGACGTGGTGCAACGCCGGGTTTGCACTGCCATGCGGGTCGTGTCCCATCAGTCGACCGCAATCGGGGCGCTCTGGCCATAGTCGTTCGCCTGCGGGAACGACGCCGTCTCCGCAGTCACCGGCACGTCAAGTCGCATCGGGTCAGCGTCGGTGGCCAGCACCAGCCCCCGCTTGCGGCGCCCTGTCAGCTCGAAGAACGCGCGCAGCACCCGGTCTGCCACCGGCACCGCGTAGGCCGAACCTTCGCCGCCGTCCTCCACAATCACCGCGATGGCGATTTCGGGGTTCTCGTAGGGCGCATAGCAGGTGAACCACGCGTGCTGCCGGTCGTAGAGATTGTTCTCGTCCGCGACGCCGATTTCCGCTGTGCCCGTCTTGCCGCCGATCATGATCTGCGGCTCTTCAGCCGGATTCGTCTTCGGCCACTTCGTCTGCAGGCCGCCGGTGCTGGGAGCAGTGCCTACCGGCCCATGCACCACCCGCCGCATCCCTTCGCGCACGACATCGATGTGTTCTTTCTTGATCCCCACCGGGCGCATGATGTCCGCCGCAACCTCGATCTTGTCCGGCGGGCGGCCATCGTACGTCTGCCGCACCAACCGGGGCCGCATCACATTGCCGTCATTCGCAATGGCGGCGGTGTTTAGCGCCAGTTGCAACGGCGTGGTCAGGAAGTACCCCTGCCCGATGGAGACGTTGATCGTGGCGCCGACCGACCAGCCTTCGCCCTGATACGTCCGCGCCAGCCACTCCGGCGAAGGCACCACGCCGTCAGGTTCGCTGGGCAATTCGATGCCGGTCGGTGACCCGAACCAGAAACGCTCCGAGAGATTGGTCTTGATCGGTTCGATCCCGATACCCTCGAAGTAGTGCTTTTCCCCCAGCGAGTTGTTCAGCAGGTCCATGTCCCGGTAGTGCAGGAATTCGCTCTTGCTCTCATCGATTGGCTGACGCGGCGCCGCGACGTTGTAGAAGAACACGTCACACGATTGCTCCAGCGCGTCGTACACATCCAGCGCCTGATGCCCGCCCAGCTTCCACGCCCAGCACGGGTGCACGTTCCCCTTGGACTCGTCCCACGCGTACGGAACCTGAATGGCGCCGGTGCAGGTGTACGTCGTCGTCGGAGTCAGCTTGCCCTCGTGCAGCGCGGAGGCGGCCATGAACGGCTTCAGCGTCGATCCCGGGGGGTACTCGCCGCGCAACGCGCGGTCGATAAGCGGCTTGTTTGCCTCTTCGCTGACGTACTCCTGATACTTGCGCTGCGAGATGCCGTCCACGAACAGCTGATTGTCGTAGTGCGGGTAGCTCACCATCGCCAGCACTTCGCCGGTGCGCGGGTCGATCGCCACCACCGCGCCGGCGCCGGACTCGCGTTTGACCTTCCGGGTGGGGTCCGCCGCCGCAATCGCGTGGCGGTCGCTGTTCGAGTACGCGATGCCGCCGGCCAGAATCTCGCTCACCGCGCGTTGGAACTCGAGGTCCACCGCCAGCGTCACGTTCTTGCCCGGCTTCGCGTCCACCACGGAATCGGGAATGACCCGCCACGAGCCGCCCGCCGAGTCCATCTCGACGATGCGCCGGCCTCTTTCCCCGCGCAGTTCCTCTTCCAGACTTAGCTCGAGCCCATCCTTGCCGATGTTGTCGGTTTGGTCATAAACCGAGTAGCCGAACGTGTCCTGATTGCGCGGGTTATCGAGCTCTCGCTGGCTAATCTGGCCCACGTAGCCAAGAATGTGGGACATGGCGTCGCCACCGGGATAGCGGCGGATCAGGACGCCGTCCTCTAGTTCGACTCCGGGCAAGTAGAGCTTGTTCGCTTCCAGCTTGAGCGCCGTCTCTCGCGGCACGCCCGTCTTGACGACGATCCGCTCCAGATACCGGCCGTTCTCGACCATGTAGTCGAGCTGGTTCATCACCTTGACGCCGGGGATCTCATTCAGGTGCGCGCGGCAGAGCGCAGCCTGATCGGTCGTCAACTCATCTTCCAGCCGCACCAGAAAGTTCTGGTCCATTTCGGCGCTGATGTAGTCGGTCCACGCGCGCAGCGCGTCTTCGCTCAGCACCTTGACCACGCTGTCCATCGTGCTCTGGTCGCCAAGCGTGCCGATAGCGCGGTCCACGCGCCCAGCCAACCGGCTGTCCGGCGTCAGCAGCACCCCGAGCACATTGCCGGTCGCGGAGAAGCGCGGCGTCACCGGCCACTCCACCACCTCGCCCGCGATCATGGTGCCGTCTGCCGAGATGCGCGCGGAATCCGACTTGCGCGCGTTGACATCCGGGTAGATGAAGACCTGCAGGTCCTGCCCGTTGACGCGCATCAACTGGCCCGGAACGCGGAAGAACGGGTGCAGGATCGTCTGATCGGTCTTCGCTACCGTCAGCGTCTTCCCGAGCAACTGGGCCGTGCGGGCGTTGACCGTCGGCAGCGCGCCATCAGGAACATCGCGCGGATCGAGCACCAGCGCATCCGGCAGATTGAGCGCGTTGATGACCTGATCGAGGACCTCGCGCCGGGCGGCGGCATCCTCCGGCAGGTCGCCGGGAAGCACGCGCACTTCCCACGTCTCCCGGTTGACCGCCAACTCGCGGCCCTTTCGGTCATACATCACGCCGCGCGTTGGCTTGAGCGTTTCCACCTCGCGAATGTTGTCGGCGGCCTCGGTCCGGTAGCGCTCGCCCTCCAGCAGTTGCATGTAGCCAAGGCGCCCCGCCAGCAGCGTGAACGCAGCCACAACCGCGCCCCGGCTGAGGAACATGCGCCGCGTCATCTGCGCCTGATCCGCGCTCACCGGCGCGCGCCGCTTCCGCTTGCTCCGCAGGTGCGGGGGATCGTAGGGAATACGCTTGCGACGCGCCATCAGATACGCTCCGGTTCCATGCGCTGGAGCCAGCCAAGCAGCCCGAAGACCGGGGGCACCAACAGCGCATTCAACAGTGCTTGCAACAACGTGACCTTGCCTATCGCTTGCAAGGGGTCTCCCCCTTCACCGAGCAAGCCACGCAGGATGAGTAACGTCCCAACGTACAAAAATGTGCCCACCACCGCCAGCAGCATGGGAAAGACCAGCGCGCTAATGAAAAAGCGCCCACGCGAGAGATTGCCCAGCAGAACGACCGGCAGCAGCGCCAGCGCGTTGGCGCCGAGACGGTCCAACCCGATCACGTCGAGGAGCAACCCGGCGGCGAACACCCACGCCAGCGACTCGCCAAGGCCCCGGTGCGCGCTCCACCCCAGTAGCAGCACCAGCACGATGCCCGGCGTGACCGAGAGCAGTTGCCAGCGCGGCAGCAGGAGCGCCTGAAGGATCGTCGCCAGCACCAGCAGCGTGCCGAAGATCGGCCGCGTCATGGTAGTCGCCCCTCCTCCCTCACCTGCCGCGCCAAAAGGCGAGCCCGACAGGACCCGCCGAAGCGTGTTTACATAGTAGCAGACCGGTCTTTGCAAAGTGTACGTACATCACGATTGCAGGACTTCCAGAATGGCGCGCGCGGCGCGAGCAGCACCATCCTCCCCGGCCACATCCCGTCGCACTCGAATCCGGGCGGCGTCCCCTTCCCGCGAGGCCAATACCCGCCGCAATGACCGGGTGAGCGCGCGGGCGTTGGAACGTCCTCGCGGGGCTATGTCCGCGATGCCTAGCCGCTGGGCGCGCCACGCGTTGTCCGCCTGATCATGGGCGTACGGCACGATCACCATCGGCGCTCCCGCCTTCATGCCTTCCGCCAGCGTCCCGATCCCGCCCTGATGCACTACCGCCCGGCTTCGCGGGAACAGCAGGTCGTGCGGCGCATACGGGACGTTGAGCGTGTCGTCACCGGCGGCGTCCGCCCCGGCGTTGCCCGTCAGCAACACCGCCCGCATACCCAGATCGCGCGCCGCCGCCGCACTCACGCGGTAGAAATCGCCGGGGTCGTTGACCGCAGTGGTGCCAAGCGTGAAGACCACGGGCGGTGGCCCGGCCTCCAGAAACGCCTCCAACTCGTCCGGCAGACTGCGCCGGGGATCACGAAGGAACGGGAACCCCGTGATCCGCGCCGCCGCCGGCCAGTCGGGCATCGGCTCTCCCAAGGTGCGGGGAAACAAACCCAGCGACCGCAGCGGCGAGTGTTGCCCCGCGAACAACGGGTGGTCTGCGACAGCGGGCAGCCCCAGCGTGCGCCGCAATGTCCCCCACTCGCTTACCCAGCCTGCGGTGGCTGCCTCCGCCAGATTCATCGCGGCGCGGGCGCGGCGCGGCCCTACTGCCCGGAGGGCGCTTGCCAGACCGGGCAAACCAATCACCGGTGGTTCGTATGCCGACAGGTACCCCATCGGCTGCATCACGGCCGAGATCCACGGCAGACCGTGCACCTCCGCCGCCAGCCGCCCACCGCCGACGAGGGTGTGCGAAACGACCGCCCGGGCGCCAGCCGCGAGGGTCACCAGATCGAGCGTCGATTCGTGCAGCCCCGGCATGAACATTTCGCGAAACAGATGCGCCGGGCGCTCGCCACGACGCAGGCGCTGGAGAAAATCGGGCTCCTGCATCGCCGGCGCCCGGTCAGGCCGCATCGGCGCGAACGCGAGGCCGGCGCCTTCCACCCGATCCCGGTAAATCGCGCTGCTGGCGATGACCGCCGGCTGCCCCTGCGCCTCCAGTTCTCGCGCGATGGCGATGAACGGATGGAGGTCCCCCGGGGAGCCATACGTAGCCAACAGAACAGGCGCGGCAGCGCGCGGATCGACCATAGGCGGCAGCGTACCTGACCCGCGGCGGCGCCACGCGCGGGATCAAAGATCGCTATGCCAGAATGACGGTGGCGGGCCTGCGATGTTTGGGCCACAGCCGCCCGTTCTGGACGTTGCCTCGGGAGCACTGACCCATGACCAATGACGGTGAAACGCTCACGCCGGAACAGCGCGCCAATGCCGCGTCCCTTTTCAAGGCGTACGATATTCGCGGCATCGTGCCATCCGAACTCAACCCCGCTGTCGCCTACGATATCGGCCGTGCGCTCGTCGCAACGCTCGGCGCTGACACCGTGGTGGTCGGCCGCGATATGCGTGTCTCCGGCCCGGCGCTTTGCGCCGCGTTGATGGATGGCATCCGGGACGCCGGGGCAGATGTCGTCGACGTCGGCATGGTTTCGACCGACGGCTTGTCGTTCGCCATCGGCAAGTACGGCTACCCCGCCGGCGTCATGGTCACGGCATCCCACAACCCCGCCGAGTACAACGGCTTCAAGATCGCCCGCTCAGAAGCGCGCGCGCTGTCACTGTCCGACGGGCTTGACCTGATCCGGGACCGCGTCGTCAACAACGATCTGCCGCCGATTGTTCCAGCAGATGCGCGCGGCTCCCTGCAGCAGCGCGCAATTCTCGAAGACTACGCACAGCATATGCTGGGCATGATCGACGTCTCGAAGCTCCGCCCCCTGCGCATCGCGATCGACGCCGGCAACGGCATGGGCGGCACCACGACGCCGTACGTGTTCAAGGACCTCCCCATCGAGGTCATCCCGCTCTACTTCGAGCCCGACGGCACGTTTCCGAACCATGAAGCGAACCCCATCGAACCGGAGAACACGGCTGCACTGCGCAAGCTGGTGGTTGACCAGGGCCTCGATCTGGGCGCCGCCTTCGACGGTGACGCCGACCGGGTCTTCCTCGTCGATGAAAAGGGCGAACTGGTCGGGGGCGATATCCTGACCGAGGTGGTGTCGTCGCGGATGCTGGATCGCTACCCCGGCGCCGCCATCGTTTACAACCTGATCTGCTCCCGCGGCGTGCCCGAACTCATCGAGGACAAGGGAGGAAGGGCCATCCGCTCCCGGGTTGGTCACTCCTACATCAAGGAGATCATGCGCGCGGAAGACGCCGTGTTCGGCGGCGAGCACTCCGGCCACTTCTACTTCCGCGACAACTGGTACGCCGACAGCGGCATGGCAGCCCTCCTCTTTGCCCTCGAAATGATCTCGGAGGAGAACAAGACGCTCTCCGAGGTCATCGCTCCGCTCGATCACCGCGTCCGGTCCGGGGAGATCAATTCCGAAGTGTCAGACCCCGCCGCCATCGTGGCGAAGATCGAGGAGCACTACGCCGCCGAGGGCGCGGACATCGATCATCTGGACGGCATCACCGTCGGGTTCCCGACGTGGTGGTTTAACGTGCGCTCGTCAAACACCCAGCCACTCCTCCGCCTGAATCTCGAGGCAGACGATCCGGATACACTGAAACAGCGCACCGCTGAGGTGCTCGGCATGATCCGGGGCTAGGCATCCGTGGAAGGGATGACCGCTCACCAGCAACGCCACGCAGACCCGGCGCGCTGGGACGCGCTAGGCGCCGGCGACCAAGTCACCGTGATCAAGCACACGCCTGAGGGCGA
Organism: Thermomicrobiales bacterium; assembly: GCA_047605145.1. GTDB lineage: Bacteria > Chloroflexota > Chloroflexia > Thermomicrobiales > UBA6265 > JACCXM01. Next base: position 18,548 of record JASGGF010000010.1, read on the forward strand.
AGAGGCCGCGCGCTACGAGGCGACGGTCGTCGGCTGGTCGGCAGATCGCGTCTGGCTCGGCGTCCGCGCGACGTGGACCTTCCGGCGCTACGAACTCGACGGGCTGGTCTTCGCGCCCGGCGACGAACTAATCGAGTGGTTCTCGCCACACGAGCCGTACAACGCCTTCGGCGTCATTGCCCCGGGCGGCGCTCTGCGCGGCTGGTACGCCAACGTCACCTACCCCGCGTACCTCCGGCGCGCGACGACGGAGGACCGCCTGGAGCTTGTCTGGCACGATCTCTACCTCGATCTCGTGGGGCTTCCTGATGGCAGCTACATCATCAGGGACGAGGACGAGCTGGCCGATGCGCACGTCGCCGAATCAAGCCCACTCCTTCACGAGGAAATCCTCGCCGCCGCAACAAAAATGACGGATCGTTTCCGCCTCGGCGCCATGCCCTTCCAGCTCCCGCCCGGCGCCGTCGCCGGCGTCATCGCACCGCCGGAAGTCCTGCAATGAATCCGATTCGGGGGTGAATTTCGTAGACCCCCATTGACACGCCTCCCTCCCGGTGGTAACTTGCTCGTGGGTCGCAGGAAGGATGTCAGTTGCGGACCGACTGACATTGCTGCCCATGGGTCGGGTTGAGTGGCCTTGTGGCACAATAGGGAGGGCTTTTCCAATGCAGTACACCGATACCGCTTCTGCTGGTAACGGCGGCGTCGCGACTGCTTCCGCTAACGGCGGCGCGGTTGCCATCGGCGACGTGAACAGCGGCGGCAACGCCGGCAACGCCATCGGCGTCGGCGACACCTGGGGCGGCACGGTCGCGGTTGACGGCGGCAGCGTCGGCAACTCCACCGCTCTGGGCATCTCCGCCAACGGCGGCACCGGCATCGCCGATGCTTCCGGCGGCAGCTACAACCTCGCCTTCGTTAGCTAGGGCGACGTTGTTCGCGGGTTCGCCCGCTCAACAAGCACCGTAAACGGGGTGGGCTTCGGCTCACCCCGTTTCCTTTTGTCTCGCGCCCCATCATCAGGGAGTCTTTCGCCACCGTGTCCGACGCTGGACGGGATGCCGCATCGCCTCGCCGCGTGCTCTTCTACAGTCACGACGGCACGGGGCTGGGGCACCTGCGCATCACGCTGGGCGTGGCGACGGCGTACGCCGCCATGCGGCCCCAGGATTCGCTGCTGCTGTTGACGGGCTCTCTGCAAACCAGCGCCTTCGCGCTGCCGGAAAACCTTGACTACGTCAAGCTGCCCGCCATGCCGAAGCGGGACCTCTACGCCTCACTTCCGCCGGTCGAGGGGTTTACGGGCTCGCATAACAGCACCATCCGGTTGCGCACGGAGATCGCGCTCGCGACCGTGCAGGGCTACGACCCGCACCTCGTCGTGGTGGACCACGCGCCCGGAGGGCTGTTCCGGGAACTCGCGCCCTCCCTCGCGTGGCTCGCCGCCCGCACTCCACGGCCTGCCTTCGCCTTGCTCATGCGCGATATCACCTTCAGCCCGGAGCAAACCCGCGACATCTGGCGCAGCGAGGGCGCTTACCCATATCTTGACGACCTGTATGACGACATCCTCGTCTATGGGGTGCGTGACATCTTTAATCCCATCACGGCGTACGCCATGTCGGAGCGCGCAGCCGCCCGCACCCGCTTTTGCGGCTTCCTTGCGCCTCAGGCGCCCCGGCGAACAATCGATGAAATCCGGCGTGAGACCGCGTCGGACCACCGCTCGTTGATCGCGGTCTCACCTGGCGGAGGCGGTGACGGCGGCCCCATGCTGAGGGCGTTTCTGTCAGGACTGGCGGAGCGAGCCGAACGGCAGGATATCGTCGCGTACGTGGTCACCGGCCCGCTGCTCCCGGAGCCAGAGCGAGCGGAAGTGAACGCGCTGGCCGCCGCGCTCCCGAATGTCCGGCTGGCCTCATTTGACGCAGATTACGCGGCGGTCGTGCGCGCGGCAGATGTCGTGGTCAGCATGGGTGGGTACAACTCTGTGGTGGAGGCGGTCAGCTTCGGCAAGCGCCCCGTCATCGTGCCGCGAGTTCCGGGGCCCTTGGAGCAAACCATGAGGGCCGAGGGGTTTGCTGCGCGCGGTCTGGCGCAGGTGACGGCGCCGCAAACCCTTTCTGCCGCCTCACTGTGGGCCGCGATCGACGCCGAACTCGCGAATCAGACCTCGCCGCCACCACCGCCAGACCTCTCCGGTACAGCGAACATTGCCGCAGCGCTGGCAGAGCGCGCACTCCGCGTGTGATTCTTCCCCGCGATATTGCCGACTGAGCCTGCGTGACCCGGCACACTCCCGGGCACGCGATGGGGACGAGCAACGCACGATGCCAGAAGACACCGAACTCGGAGAGACAGGGCGCCCTGTTGCCATCGTCGGCATGCACCGTTCGGGCACGTCGATGGTGGCCAAGCTCCTCGCCGAGCGCGGACTCTATCTCGGTCCTGAGCACGAGCTCATGCCGCCCGCTCCACAGAATCCGGAAGGGTTCTTCGAGCATTTGGCGTTCGTCCAGCTCAATGACGAGATTCTGAACGAGGCCGGCGCCGGCTGGGATTGCCCTCCTCCTGAATCAACGAATTGGGGCGGCTCGGGATTCTCGGGTCACCTCGAACAGGCCCGCACGCTGGCGGCGCCACTGGCGGCGGAAGGACCGTGGGGGTGGAAAGATCCCCGCACCAGCCTGACGCTGCCATTCTGGAGGGCGGCGCTCGGTCCACTCCGCACCGTTCTCGTGGTGCGCAACCCGCTGGAGGTCATCACCTCCCTCCATCGCCGCAACGGCTTCTCCCTCGCGCTCAGCCTGACCCTCTGGCAGATCTACGCCGAGCGCGTGCTGGCGGACACCACCCCCGCGAACCGAATCGTCACGCACTTTGACGCATGGTTTGTCGATGCAGCGGCCGAGGCCGGGCGCATCGCGGCGGCACTCGGCCTCCCGGGCATCCCCGACGCAGAAACATCGACCACGGCGAATGTCGGATTGCGCCACCACCGCAAGAGCATTGATGACCTGCGTGCGGCCGGCATTCCCGAGCGAACGTTCGAGACGTACCGCGCCCTGTGCGCCGAAGCTGGCTGGTTCGAAGGCAGCGATGACGAGGGCGTCGCCGCGTATCCGGCCGGCGCGACGCACACTGCTATCGCCACGGGCCTCGGGCGGGTCAACCTGCTGCAGGTCGAAAATGAGACCCTGCGCCGCAATATCGCGGATTTCACCACGGCGATCGAAGGCCGGGACGCGCGTGTCTCCGAACTGGAAGGCGCGCTCGGCATTCACGAGGCCACCCGCTCAGAGCTGGAGGCGTTCCTGCGGGAGCGAGATGGCCGGCTGCGCGAGCGCAACGCGGTCCTGCAGATCCGGGACGCTGACCTCGCCACCCAGCGATTGCAGGCCGCAGAGCAGCAGGAGAAGATCGAGTGGCTGCGTGCCCAGCTCGATCAGGCAAGCGACAGAGTTGCGGAGCTTGAGCGCAATCTGGAAATCGGCCGGCTCCACGAACAGCAGCTGCGCCAAACGACCACCGCGCTGCAACAGGTGCAGTTTCACCGTGACGCCGACATCATGGGCACGCTGGGCTCGGTGCTCAGCCGCTACGCGCCCGGCGCTCCGGCCTCGATCTACCACCGCAAGCTGATCGCGCAGATCCGCGACCTCGTCGCGGCCAACATTCCCACCGGATCACGCGTGCTGGTCGTCACCAATGGCGATCCGGCCATGCTCCATCTCGGCGAACTGGCGGCGGAGGACTACCCCAGCCACGCGTCCGCCATCAGCGCAGACTACACTGACGTCAGCGACGACGCCGCGATTGCGCAGCTCGGCGAATTGCAGATGGCCGGCGCCACGTTCCTGGTGATCCCCAGTCCCGCCCTGCCGTGGATGGCGAATCACCCCGCGCTGGAGCAACACCTCGCCGACCATCATGAACTGGTGATGCGCGAACGCGGCATTCTTTCGATTTACGCGCTTCGGCAATGACCTGCCCAGATTCCCGCCTGGGCAGCTCCTTGCCGCATCTCCAACGGTGGAGAGCGGCGCAGGTTTCAGCGCAAGGGAGAGGTTGATGATCCTCGTTACTGGCGGAGCGGGATACATCGGAAGCGTTCTGGTGCCGGAGCTGCTGGCCCTGGGGCACCATGTCCGCGTGGTCGATACCCTCTGGTTTGGCAATCCGTTCCCGCCGCATGACCGGCTGCAGGTCATCGAGGGCGATTTGCGTTTCCCGAATCCGGCCTGGCTGGAGGGCGTGGACAGCGTCATTCACCTCGCTGGATTGTCCAACGACCCGACCGCCGATTTTGCCCCCACGTTGAACAGCGAGAGCAACGTCTACGCGACACGGCAGCTCGCCGAACTCGCGTCGGCGCGGGCGAAAGCCGAGGGCAAGCCGATCCGCTACCTGTTTGCCTCCACCTGCTCCATCTACTACTCGCCCACCACGGCGGACGAGGCCAACGTCATCACGATGACCGAGGATATGCCCATCGCGCCCACGGCGAACTACAGCAAGACCAAGCGCCTCGCCGAAATCGAACTGCTGCGTATCGCCGCCGAGAACCCGCTCTTTGTCCCCGTGCTGGTGCGCAAGGGGACCATCTTCGGCTACGGCCCGCGCATGCGCTTCGACCTCGTGGTCAACGTATTCACGCTGCACGCCTGGAAGAGCCGGCAGCTGACGGTCCACGGGCACGGCGAGGCCTGGCGGCCGCTGCTGCACATCCGGGACGCGGTGGACGCCTACATCCACCTCCTCTCCGCGCCGGAGGACAAGATTCGCGCGCAAGCCTTCAACCTGCTGCACAAGAACTACCGCGTGCTGGAGCTGGCCCACTGGGTGGCCGAGGTGATTGAGGCCAACTACGGCGCCGAGATCCGGGTCCGCCGTGACCGCTCGAACAACGCCGGCGCCCGTTCGTATTACGTCAGCGGCGAGAAGATCCAGAACGCCATCGGCTTTTCCGCCGACCGGGGCGTGACGGACGCCGTCAAGACGATCTGGGAAGGGTTGGAGCGCGGCGACTTTGGGCCGGAGCCAGACAAGGACCCCCGATTTTTCAACATCCGCTGGCTGAAGGAGACGCTGGCCGCCGAGGCGACCGCATGAAAACGCTGATCATTGGCGCGGCCGGGCAGCTTGGCCAGGACCTGATGCAGGCGTTCGGCGACAACGCCGTCGGCCTCGGCCATGGCGACATCGACGTGACGGACGGTGTCGGCGTTTCGCGCATCATTCGCCAGCACGCGCCCGACTGGGTCATCAACACCGCCGCCTTCCACCGCGTGGATGACTGCGAGCTGAACCCGACGCTGGCGTTCGCTGTCAACGCCACCGGCGCCGGCAACGTCGCCCGCGCCGCCGCCGAAATCGGCGCCGGGGTGGTCTTCTACTCCACGGACTATGTGTTCGGTGGCGAGGGCCGCGCCCGGCATGACCCGCATTCGGAATCGGCGCTGCCCGATCCCTACAACGTGTACGGCGTGACCAAGCTGGCCGGCGAGCGCATGGTGATGAACGCCAATCCGCGTAACCTGGTGATCCGCTCGGCCGGCCTGTACGGCACGGCGACAAGTCGCAAGGGCTGGACCTTCCCGGAGCTGATGGTCACCAAGGGAAAGGATCAGGGTTGGGTCAAAGTCGTCACTGATCAGGCGCTCTCGCCGACCTACACCCACGATCTTGCTGAAACGACCAAGGCGCTGATGGAAGCCGAAGCGACCGGCCTCTTCCACCTGGTGAACGGCGGCGAGTGCTCCTGGTTCGAGTTCGCCCAGGAGACCTTCGATATCACCGGGATTGCCGTCAACCTGGAACCTTCACAGACGGTCGTGCCGCCTGGCAAGGCGCGCCGCCCGCCCTATTCCGCCATGATGAGCGAGCGGCTGGAGGCAGCGGGTGTGGCGCCGCTGCGGCCGTGGCGAGAAGCGTTGTCACACTATTTGCACGCCAAGGGCCTCGTCGAGGCCAACTGACCGAGTGGAACCCGGCCCTTGCCGGCGGAGTGCGCATCTGCATGAAGATCTTGTCGATCACCGATCTCGCCATTCCCGAGGTCAAGGTCATTCGCTTCGCGCGGTTCCGCGACAACCGCGGGTACTTCACCGAGCACTACCGATTCTCTGACTTCGAGACCGGCGAGGCAGCGCCCTTCATGCAGGGCGTCCGCTTTCTGCAGTTCAACGAGAGCGCCTCGAAGCCACACGTCGTGCGCGGTCTGCACTACCAGTGGAACCCCTTCATGGGCAAACTGCTGCGCACCGTCCGGGGCCGGATGATCGACATGGTGCTGGATATCCGCAAGGGCTCCCCCACCTACGGCAAGATCATTGCGTACGACATGCCGAACCACGGCGACGAGGAGTTCTCCGAGTGGATCTGGGTGCCACCCGGATTCGCCCACGGCAATACGTTCACGGAAGACACGGTCATCGAGTACCTCTGCTCCGGGGAGTACAGCCCCGGCAACGAGGCGGGCATCTCGCCGATTGCGCCCGATCTGGATTGGTCGCTCTGTGATCCTGAACTGGCTGCGCTGTTCCAGTCGATCGCCGGCAGCACCGACCTGATGACGGAGAAGGACCGCAACGGGTTCAGCCTGGCCAGTTGGACTGCCGATCCGCGTTCGGAGAACTTCCTCTACGATGAACTCTCCTGAGCCGATGGCCCTGCCGGGCGTCACGATCGTCATTCCCGTTCACAATAAACACACCATCACCCGGCAGTGCGTCGATGCCATTTTGGCCCAGACCTACGCCGGCGCCGACCGCGAGATCATGGTGGTCGATGACGGCTCGCGCGATGCGACGGCGTCGATGCTGGCCTCATATGGCGACCAGCTGCACGTCATTCGCGGCGCCGAGGCGCAGGGTTTCGCCAGCGCCTGCAACGCCGGCGTTCAGTTTGCGCGCAACGATCTCGTCGTCCTCCTGAACAACGACACCATCCCGCTCGACGGCTGGCTGGAAGCGATGGTGCGCCACATGCTGGAGCACCCCAATGCCGCCGTCGTGGGCGCCAAACTGCTCTTCCCGAACGACACCATCCAGCACGCCGGCGTCAGCTTTGGCATCGACCGCGAGCCGCACCATATCTATGCTGGCTTCCCGAAGGATCACCCCGCCGCCGCGAAATCGCGCCGCTTTCAGGTCGTCACGGCCGCCTGCTCGCTCTTCCGCCGCGATGTCTGGAACGAGTTGGGCGGCCTCGACACCGCCTACAAGAACGGTTGGGAAGACGTCGACTACTGCATGCGCGCCGGTGAAGCTGGCTACGAGATTCGCTACTGCGCCGACGCCGTGGTGTACCACTTCGAGTCGGCTACCCGTGATCTCCTGTCCGCGAGAGAGCGCGAGAACCGGGCGCTGTTCGGCTCCCGCTGGCGCGAGAAGATCGTGCCTGATGACATCGGGTACTACGTCGAGGACGGACTGTTCGATATCGTCTACGGCGCGCGCCACCCCATCCAAATCAGTGTCTCACCCCAGCTCGCCGGCATCACCGACGGCCAGCAAGCCCGCGAGGCGGATCAGATCCTGTACGACCGCGCGCGGCAGGTCATGATTCTGCTGCGCAACAACATCGTCCTCAACGTCCGAGTAGCCGAAGCTGAATCGCGCATGGTAGCCGCCGAGCAGCGTGCCCGCGTCCTTGAGGCGCAACTGGCGCAAACGCTGGAGCAGTTTTCGTCGATGGCCGCGTCGGTCAGCGCCCCGGAGGCCGAGGACGCAGCCATCGAAGACACGCAGATCGCAGATGAGGCGATTGCGGCAGCTGGGGAGCCTGTGACCCCCGTTGAGGAGCAACCAGCCGCTGAGGCCGGCGCCCCGGCGGCAGGCGCCGACCAGCAGCCCGCGGAGCCGGCCGAAGCGCCACGCACGCCCAGCCGCATCATCGGCATCGTTGAATCGCCGGGCCGGCTGCCAGATGTCGTGACCGACGGCTACCTGATCGTCACCGGCTGGACGCTGACCGACTCCGGCACGGCGCGCATCGAGGCGCTTTTCAACGGCGAACCGCGCGGCGTCATCGAGTACGGCGAGCTCCGGCTGGATGCCGCTGCCCTGTACCCCGGATTTCCGGCGGGCGCGAACTGCGGCTTCACCGGCGAAATCCCGGTTGGCGATCTGGGCGATGGTTTCCACGAATGCACCGTCCGCATCTGGGCCAACGACACCGACCACGCTGAACTGACCACCACGTTCGAGGTCGATAACCACGCCTTCGAGACCGGCCGCGTCATCGGCCGTATCGACCTGCCAGTGCGCGGCGCGCTCTTCATCCCGCGCGAAGTCGCCATCGTCTCGGGCTGGGCCATGGCTCCGTCTGGTCTCCGGTCTATCGAGCCATTCATCGACGGCGCCCCGCGCGGCCGCATCGATGGCGGCGCGCTGCGCCCCGATATCGGCAAGCGCCGCCGTCAGTACCCGAACGCCGACCACTGCGGCTTCTCCGGCTCCATCCCGATGCACGGCCTGGAGCCGGGCAACCACGACCTGGTGGTGCGCATCACCGCGAACGATGGGCAGCAGCTAGAGCTAAACCAACGCATCGAGGTGGAAGGCACTGACGCCGTCGATGGCGGCGTGCCGGTGCTCAATCGCCACTACCGGCAGTGGCTGGACAAGCAGGCGCTTTTCTCCCAGCCGCCTGACGACACGGGTTCGGCGAATCCTGCGACCCTCATCTTTCTGTCACCGCTCGCAGGAACCACACCGGAGAGCCTCTCCCAGCTTGTGGAGGCGATGCACGATCTGGTGGATGACCACTGGCGCCTCCAGCTTGTTGACGCCGAGGAGGCTGATCCTGCCGTCCGGGATGTTGCCCGTCTGCTCGGCGCTGGCAATGGTCTGGCGCCGTTGTATCCCGCCAGCGAAGGCGATCAGGTGGCGCAACTCAACCGGGCGCTGGAGGACGCTGATGCCGAATGGGTCGCCGTCCTCGACCCGCTGGTCCGCCTCGCTCCGGACGCCGTCGCCCGCATCCGCGCGGCGCTGGCCGCGCAGCCCGGCACGCGCGTGCTCTACACCGATCACGACTATCTGGACACCGCCAGCGGTGTGCGCTGGAATCCCTTTTTCAAGCCTGATTGGTCCCCGGATCTCTATCTGGCCATGGATTACCTTGGCCCGCTCGTCGTCTTCAACCGGGCAGCGGCTATCGCTGCCGGCGGGCTGCGTCCCGAGGCGGGCGCCGCCGCTATCCGCGATCTGGTGCTGCGACTGACGGACGACTCCGCCGCCGTGCTGCATCTCCCCGGCATCTTCGCCACCGAACTCCGGACGGCGCCCGGCCGCGACGAGAATTGGCACCTGCAGACGTGGGACGAAGACGACCGGCAAGCCGTATCGGCGGCGCTCGCGCGCCGTCGCGATGACGCGCGTGTGGAAGAGGGGCTACACCCCGGTGTCTGGCGCGTGCGCTACGACATTGCCGAGGCTCCCGGCGTCACCGCCGTCATCCCGACCGGTGGCAAGCTTTCGCTGCTGAAACCGTGCCTCGACGACCTCCTCCACCGTACCAACTACCCGAATCTGGACATCCTGCTGGTCGATAATTCTCCCGGCGAGGACGTCGCCAATCTCGTGGCGGAGCTCTCGCAGGAGCATCCGAATGTGCGGCGCATCGTGGATGGCCGCAAGCCGTTCAACTACTCGGCGCTAATCAACGCGGCGATCCCCCACGTCGATAACCCGCTGATTCTGATGCTGAACGACGACATCACCGTGATTGACCCGGACTGGCTCACCGCGATGGTGGAGCAGGCGCAGCGGCCAGAGGTTGGCATCGTGGGCGCGAAGCTCCTTTACCCGGACGACACCATCCAGCACGCGGGCGTCATTCTCGGGCCGTTCGGCGGAAGCGTCCATGTCTTCAAGCGGCTGCCGGGTGCTGAACCGGGGTATTTCGACCTGCCGGACGCCGTGCGCAACTACAGCGCCGTCACGTTCGCCTGCGCGCTCATCGACCGGGCGGTGTTCGAGGAAATTGGCGGCCTCGACGCCGAGAATCTGCCCGTCGCCTTCAACGACACCGATTTCTGCCTGCGCACGCGCGAGGCCGGCTACGAGGTGGTCTACACCCCTCACGCCGCGCTCTACCACCACGAGTCCGTGACGAAGACGGTGATCGCGCACCCCAGTGAAATTGGCTACCTGCGCGAGCGCTGGGCCGGCGTGATCCGCCACGATCCCTACTACAATCCCAACCTGACCCGGCAAGGTGAGGATGCTCGCCTGAACATGGAGGCGCCTGTTGGCCGCTGAACCCGCCCGCCCGGGCGTCCCGCTCCTGCCATTCGACAACACCGAGCCAATGCACGAGGGCTGCAATTGCGGCCGGCGCAAGCCGCGCGCGATCCCCGTTGGTCCGCTGCTCTTCCCGGAACTGGTCATTGCCGCACGCGACCGCGCCCGCGAACCGGAACTCCCCGCCGAGACGGAGCAGCACGTCCTCGCGACGCCTATCGCGCCGAAGCTGGCCTCCTACGATGTCATTGTCCTCGGCGCAGGCCTTGAGGCCCGCGAGCACGAGTCTCGCATCGCCTCCGAGTTCGCCCGGCACGAGCAGCGGGTCTTCCACATCGGCAATCACCCCGTCCCCGACCACCGGCCTACGGCGCCGCTGCTCTACCGCATCCCGGCGCCAGCGGATGGTCCCGCCGACCTCATCGCCGGGCTGCGCCAACGCGACGCCATTGAAACCGCCGTCGTCGTCAGCTTCTCGCCGCTCGATCCCGCCCTCGTGCGGACCATGCGCGAAGAGTGGAACTGGCGCATCGCCGTGCCCACTACCGCCGACCCGGCAACGCTGGCGCTGGCTGATCTGCACATCGCCTTCGACGCTGAAGCATCAGCGGAGCCCACACCCGGCGTCGTGGCGCTGCCACCGGCAATGGCGTGGCCAAGCCGTTGGGGCGCGCTCAACCGGGCGTTCCGTTCAGCGTGGCCGAAAGCGAGCGTCGTTGTCCTCACGCATGACAATCTGGCGTTCTCGCGTATGTGTGTCGCCAGCATTCTGGAGAACACCGACTACCCAAACTACGAACTGATCGTCGTCGATAACGGCTCCACCGACGGCACGGCGCAAGAAATGGAACGCGTCGCCGGGCTGGTGCGGCCGATGCAGGTCATCCGCAACGAGCACAACGCCGGCTTCGGCCCGGGCAACAATCAGGCATTGCGCGCCGTTACGGGCGACCTGCTCTTCCTGCTCAACAACGACACGATGACGCCGAAGGGCTGGCTGACCCGCCTCGCCCGCCACCTGAATGACCCGAAGATCGGACTGATTGGGCCCGGCTCGAACCGCACCTGCAATGAAGCCCAGATCGATCTGCCGTACCAGACGTGGGCGCAGTTCCAGCAGGCCGCGCGCGATCTGGGCCGGGAGTTCGCTGGCGCCCGCTACTCCATCCGCATGCCGATGATGTTCTGCACCGGGTTCCGGCGCGATGTCTACGAGCAGGTTGGCCCACTCGATGAGCGCTACGAAGTCGGCATGTTCGAGGACGAGGACTACGCGCTGCGCGTCAAGGCCGCCGGCTACGCCGTGGCGTGGACCCCCGAGGTGTACATCCACCACGCCTACCACGCCTCCATCGGGAAGCTGCTCCCGACCGGCGACTACATGCGCCTCGTCGAGCTGAACAAGGGCCGCTTCGAGGAAAAATGGGGTATCTGTTGGGAACGCCACCGCCCCATCCCGGCTGCGCCCCGCCCGTGACCTCGCCCGCGTATCGCGTCTGGACTGTTGTCGAGCGCGCCATCGCCCCGGCCAGCACGCCGCCAGTGCTGGGGTGGCATCTGGATTCACCGGCTGCCGGCTCACGCCACCCCGGTCACGGCCTCGAGCTGAACGGATGGCTGGTCGGCGATCAGGACCAGTTCCTCGGAGTGCGAACCGTCACTGGTGGAGAAGTTGGGCCGATCCACGAGCTGAACGTGCCCCGCCCGGACGTGTTCGCCGATTACCCGGCGCCACACGCCGCCTGCTCCGGCTTCAGCTTCTGGCAGCCGCTCCCGGCCGGCAATGGCTGGCGCATCGAACTGTATGCCGTCACCAGAGATCAGCAGCACGTTCCGCTGCAGGCGCTGGAAGGTTCGATCATCTCGGACGACGTCTTTCCTGCACAAGGGCAGCGCGCCGTGCAAGCGCCCGATTTCGTCATCGTCGGCACGCAGCGCGGCGGCACCACCTCGCTGCACGCGTACCTGAACCAGCACCCGCAGATCAGCACACCAGCGAAGAAAGAGCTGCACTACCTGACGGACCGCTACGACCGAGGACACGACTGGTATCTCGGTCAGTTTCCGGCCACCGTCGCGCAGGGCACGCTCGTCGGTGAAGCGACCCCGTACGCGCTGTTTCACCCCTTGGCGCCGGGCCGGCTGAGGCTGATCTCGCCCACCACACGCGTGATCGCGCTCTTGCGCAACCCGGTGGATCGCGCCTACTCGCACTACCTGTTGGAGCGCAGCCGCGGTCACGAGTGCTTGACCTTCATGGAGGCGCTCGACGCCGAACCTGATCGCCTCGCCAACCTTGAGCACAAACTGGGCAGCGGCGAATTGCGAGTGAGCGACGTCCATAAACGCGCCAGCTACATGGCGCGCGGCGAGTACGCCCGTCAGTGGCTCCGCTACGTTCCCGCCCCGGGTCACCCTGAACCGCTCTATCTCCGGAGCGAAGACCTCTACCGAGATCCGCAGGGTACGGTGCGCACAGTGACCGACTTCCTCGACCTGCCGCCACTTACTGGAGTTGACTACCGCGTCCACAACGCGACGTCCGGCCCGCCGCTACCCCCGGACGCCCGGGAGCGGCTGCGGGCGCACTTTGCGCCGCTCAATGCGACGCTGGCCGGGCGCCTCGGGTGGGACCCGGACTGGAATTGATGGAGTGGGTTGCAGTCGGACAGCAAGCGTACGTACAGTACCGCCGCCTTGACATGAGGCCACCTTGTCTGTCAGGGTTGTTCAGTTTGAGCGTCGTGGGCTCGCGCTGCTCCGGCGGCGGGGATCAAGGAAGGACAACCGGTCAATGGCGTTGGTCGAAATTGATGACGTGGAGATCGGCGCGCCGCAACCCGGCAAAATCCGCGCCTTCAATATCGACTCGCCTCGCATTGGCGGCCGCAATGTCTACGACGTCGAGTTTGCCGGCTGGGCGCTCGGCGACGGGCAGGCCATCGAGGAGATCGAACTGCATCAGGCCGGCGTGATCCTGCGCCGCATGCCGCTCGATCAACAGCGCCACGACGTAGCGCGGGACTACCCTGGCGTCACTGGCGCCAGCATGTCCGGCTTCCGCACGTGGATGAGCGTGGTCGGGTTGGAGCCGGATACCATCATCCAAATCCGCGCCAAAATGGCCGATGGCTCTCGTGTGCGGCTCGGCGCGGTTTCGCTGCGGCACATGCCGGTGCAGTCCGGCTTCGTACCGGAGTTGCAGCCGATCATGCTCACCACGATGGGCCGCGCCGGCACCACGTGGACCATGAAGCTGCTCTCCGAGCACCCCGGCATCGTCGTCCACCGCTGGCACCCGTACGAGTTGCGCACCGCCCGCTACTGGTGGCACATGCTCAAGACGCTCTCGGAGCCGCGCGATCCGCACCACTCGGCGCAAGCGGACCGCTTCCAGACGAACAAGCTGCAAGTCGGCTACAACCCGTTCTACCCGGAGCCTATTGCCGTCACCCCCGGCCTTGGTGAATGGATGGGCCGCGACTACGTCGAGGACCTCGCCCGTTTCTGCCAGCGCAACGCCGAAGAGGCGTACAAGCGCATCGCCATCGGGCAGGGTCAGACCGGTGTCCGCTACATGGCGGAAAAACACCGCGCCGATAACCTGCCGTGGCTCGTCTGGGAGCTCTACCCGCAGGCCAAGGAGATCTTCCTCGTCCGCGACTTCCGCGATGTCTACAGCTCCATGCTGGCCTACAACAAGAAATGGGGCCGCCGCGCGTTCGGGCCGGAGCACATCCGCACGGACGAGGAGTTTGCGCACTTCCTGCGCAACAGCACGATCAAGAACCTGAGCCGGTCGTGGCCGAAGCGGCAGGACCGCGCGCACCTCATCCGCTACGAGGACCTGATCACCCAGCCCCGCGAGATTCTGCGCGGCGTCTTCGAGTACCTCGAACTGGATGCGGACGAGGCCACCATCGCCGGGGTGCTGGAGCGCGCCTCCGCCGACAATCCGGAGATGCAGCAGCACCTCACCAGCAGCGACGTCACCAAGTCGCTGGGGCGCTGGCGGAGTTCGCTCTCGCCGGAGTTGCAGGAGGCGGCCAACGTCGCGTTCGGCGATGTGCTGGAGCAGTTCGGTTACGAAGTTTGATGCTGCGGACGTTAATGCCATGCGCGTGATCATCGCCGCGCCGCGCAAAAGCGGCAGCGCGCAACTGCGCTGCCTGCTCGCCATGGCCTACGGGCTGAAGGCGCCAGTTTCAGACGCGCCGTCGCAGGCAACCCCGGAATCGGTGCAGACGTGGCTCGACGAGAGCGCCGATAACAGCGTCGCCACCTGCGATTTCGCGGCGCCACTGCTGGCGGACGCCGCCCGCGCCGCCGGGGTTTCCGTGGTCGCGGTGATCCGCCACCCCTATGACCTGTTCCTCTCCAACTACGAGGTGGCGCAACAGCGCGCCTCTCGCAACCGCGACGAGCCGGAGACCGCCGGGGCGTGGGCCCAACTCGCCGGACTCGACCTGACAAGCACCGAAGTCGAGGAATACGCGCGCGTATCGTTTGGTGAGGAGTTGCGCTGGCTGCGCGACTGGGCGGACAG
>JASGGF010000011.1:0-33010 GCA_047605145.1 Thermomicrobiales bacterium
ACACCCTCATCTTGCCAGCAGGACCCCGTTTGTGTCAGCACTTTCTGGCGCATAAGCCCTAGGGGTTGGGGTGAGGGCTCCCCGGAGGGCTCTCCGGCGTCACGAAAGCAACCAACCACGCGACTTCCCAGTACGGAGCACATCCATGGCGAGTTCCCCCAGATTGCCGGGCCGCAAGCCGGAGCGGGCCGATGTCGTGATCGTCGGGTCCGGCGTGGGCGGCGCGCTCAGCGCCCTCACGCTGGCGCAGGCGGGCCTCAAGGTGGTCTGTCTGGAGCAGGGTGGCTGGACCCGGCCGGAGGAGCACCCACATTACCGCCCGGACTGGGACTACCAGCGCGCCACCCGCTGGAGCACCGCCCCGAACATCCGGCGGCGCACACAGGATTACCCCATCGATACGCGGGACGAAAACCCGCTGATGTGGAACGGCGTTGGCGGGTCATCGGTGGTGTACACCGCGACGTGGCCGCGTTTCCGCCCCAGCGACTTCCGCAAGGGCACGGAGCACGGCCTGCAGCCAGACTGGCCTTTCACCTACGAAGACCTCAGCCCGTGGTACGACCAGCACGACGCCCTGATTGGCGTCAGCGGCTACGACGGCGACCCCGCCATCCCGCCGCGCGGCCCCTTCCAGACCCACCCGCTGCCGCCGGGACCGGTGGGCGCCGTGGCCGGTCGCGGCTTCGACCAGCTGGGGTGGCACTTCTGGCCGATGCCCTGCGCCATCATCGCCGAGGACTTCAAGGGGCGGCCTGCCTGCAATAACTGCGGCAACTGCCAGAACGGCTGCCCCACCGGCGCGCTCAACGATTATTCCGTCACCGTCTGGCCGCAGGCCATCGTCGCCGGCGCAGAGCTGCGCACCTTCGCCCGCGTTGAGCGCATTGAGACCGGGCCGGATGGCCGCGCCACCGGCGTCGTCTACGTGGATCGGCAGACCGGGCTGCGCTACCAGCAGGACGCGGATGTCGTCATCGTGGCGGCGAACGGCATCGGTACCCCACGCCTGCTGCTGCTCTCCGAGAGCGCGCAGCACCCGCGCGGATTGGCGAACTCCAGCGATCAGGTGGGCCGCAACCTGATGCACCACGGCCTCGCCATCGTCGAAATCTGGGCCCCGGAGCGCACCGATACGCACAAGGGGATCATCTCCGCCGTCTACATCTGCGAGGAGTTCGCGGAAACGGACCCCAGCCGGGGCTTCATCAACGGCGTCACCCTGCACATCACCCGCAACAACGGCGCGGGCTATCAGGCGAACGGCTCGCACTCCGGCAACGTCGCGCCGTGGGGCGAGGGGCACCACGACTGGTTCCGGCGGCACTTCGGCCACGTCTTCAACGTGCTGGTGGTGGGCGATGATCTGCCGGTGGCGACAAACCGGGTCACCCTCTCCGCCACCGAGACGGACGACAGCGGCTTGCCCGCGCCCGCCATCACCTACAAACTGGACCCGAACGACCGCCGCCAGATCGACTTCGGCATCGCCCGCGCGCTCGATCTGGCCGAGTCTATCGGCGCGACCGACGTGAAGGTCAACGCCTTCACGAACGCCGAGGGCGACTACGCCCCGCCCGCGTGGCACCTGCTGGGCACCGCCCGCATGGGGACCGACCCGGAGGCGTCAGTGGTCAACCCGTGGCACCAAACGTGGGACGTGCCGAACCTGTACATCATCGACGGCAGCGTGCTCCCCACCGGCGGCGCGGTGAACCCCACCAGCACCATCGGCGCGATGGCGATGCGCGCGGCCGCGAACCTGCGGGATACGTTCGCGGAGGCGCGGGCGAAGTAACGCAGATGCGAGTAGGCCGTGTCAGTCGCCCCGCTCAGTGCCGCCGCAGGCGCAGGCGGCTCGCGCCGCCGTGACGCCGTGTCTCAAGATCCCACGGCCTCCCTCCCCACCACGATGTCATCCCGACGAAGGAGAGATCGCCCACCCCCAAGCTCAAGGTCACGGCGCAAACGCTCCGTGTGCCACCGAAAGCCTCGGGACAGAAAGAACGAAGGCCGCTGAGGTGAGGTTGGGGGTGGGCGATCCCTCCTTCGTCGGGATGACATCGTGATGGGCGAGGCGGTGGGGGGTTGCGGGAGGCCCGAGGCGGCGTGGCGGGTGGTGGCGAGGGGCTGGCGCTTGCCCCGAGGTAGACCACTCACCACGACACTTCCCGCGCGTTGTCGGAGAATTGCGACAATGAACGTGAACCGGGCGCGGCGAAGCGCCCGGCTGACGGAGGATGTCGTGGCGAGTTCATCCAAATTGCCGGGCCGCAAACCGGAGCGCGCCGATGTCGTGATCGTGGGCGCCGGCGTGGGTGGCGCCATCAGCGCGATGACGCTGGCGGAGGCCGGCCTGCGCGTCGTCTGCCTCGATCAGGGCGGCTGGACGCGTCCGGAAGATCACCCTCATTACAGCCCGGACTGGGAGTACCAGCGCGTGACGCGCTGGAGCACTGCGCCCAATGTGCGCCGCCGCACGCAGGACTACCCCATCGACACCCTCGATGAGAACCCGCTGATGTGGAACGGCGTCGGCGGCTCCAGCGTGGTCTACACCGCGGTCTGGCCGCGCTTTCGCCCCAGCGACTTTCGCAAGGGCACGGAACACGGCCTGCAACCGGACTGGCCGTTTACCTACGAAGACCTCGCCCCGTGGTACGAGCAGCACGACACCCTCGTGGGCGTCAGCGGGCTCGCGGGCGACCCGGCCATCCCTGCGCGCGGCCCCTTCCAGACACCGCCGAACGCCCCCGTCAAGCTGGGGCCGATTGCGGTGCGCGCCTTCGAGCAACTGGGCTGGCACATCTGGCCGATGCCCAGCGCCATCATCTCCGAGGCGTACAACGGGCGGCCCGGCTGCAACAACTGCGGCAACTGCCAGAGCGGCTGCCCCACCGGCGCCCTGAACGACTACTCGCGTTCCGTCTGGCCGCGCGCGCTGGCGGCAGGCGTCGATCTCCGCCCTTTCTCTCGCGTCGAGCGAGTGGAGACCGGCGCGGATGGCCTCGCCACCGGCGTGGTCTACATCGACCGGCAGACGGGGCTGCGCTATCAGCAGGACGCGGATGTGGTGATCCTGTCAGCGAACGGGATCGGCACCTCGCGGTTGCTGCTGCTGTCGGAGAACGCGCAGCACCCCAACGGCCTCTGCAACAGCAGCGATCAAGTGGGGCGCAACCTGATGCACCACGGCCTCGCCAACTGCGAACTGTGGACCGACCAGCGCACCGATACGCACCAAGGCATCCTCGCGGCGCCGTACATCAGCGAGGAATTCGCGGAAACGGACCCATCGCGCGGGTTCGTCAACGGCTTCACCCTCCACATCACGCGGCAAAATGGGGCGGGGTATCAGGCGAACGGCTCGCACTCGCTGAACACGGCGCCGTGGGGCGGCGGCCACCACGACTGGTTCCGCCGCCACTTCGCGCACGGCTTCAGCGTGCTGATCGTCGGAGATGATCTGCCCATCGCCAGCAACCGGGTCACGCTGTCCGCGACGCTGACGGACGACAGCGGCCTGCCCGCACCCGCCATCGCCTACCAACTCGACCCGAACGACCGCCGCCAGATGGAGTACGGCATCGACCGCGTGCGCGAGCTGGCGGACGCCATCGGCGCGTTCGATTTCCGCGCCAATCGCTTCCTGAATGACGCCGGCGACTACGCGCCGCCGGCGTGGCACCTGCTGGGCACGGCCCGTCTCGGCGACGACCCGGCCACCTCAGTAGTCGATCCGTGGGGGCAGGCGTGGGATGTCCCCAACCTGTTCATCATGGATGGCAGCGTGTTGCCGACCGGCGGCGCCGTGAACCCCACCAGCACCATCGGCGCGATGACGATGCGCGCGGCCAGCCACCTGCGCGATGACTTCGCGGATGCGCGGGCCGGGCTGCGTATCGGGGGATAAGGCTGCCAAGGCTGCCCCGCCCCGACCCCACCTACCCCGATGTCATTCCGACGAAGGAGGAATCGACCACCCCCAACTGCCGGATCACGGCGCCCACGCTCCGCCTGCCACTCCGGCGGTGGGAGGCGGAGAGCAAGCGCGCTGGTCACAAAGTTGGGGGTGCGCGATCCCTCGGCTGCGGCTCGGGATGACATGGTGGGGGCGATGGCGCGCGGTGGCAGGCGGAGAGATTGGGCCGTGTACCCGATGGTTAGGGGTGCGCAGTTCCTCGTCTGCGGACTCGGAACGACAGCATGGTGGGGGAGGCGCGCGGTAGCAGTCGGAGTGAAGAGGTGCGGTGATGAACGCACGACGCTACCGGGATTCACTGGCCGCGACAGCCGTCCCCACGTTGTCGGAGAATTGCAACACTGAGGCGGGCCGGGCGCGGCGAAACGCCGGGATGACGGAGGATGCATTGGCGGGTCGATTGCCGGGGCGCAAGCCGGAGCGGGCGGATGTCGTGATCGTCGGCGCGGGGGTCGGCGGGGCGCTGAGCGCGATGTTGCTGGCGCAGGCGGGCCTGAAGGTGGTCTGTCTGGAACAGGGCGGCTGGACCCGGCCGGAGGACCGGCCCCACTACTCCCCGGACTGGGATTACCAGCGCGCCACGCGCTGGAGCACCGCGCCGAACGTGCGCCGCCGCACGCAGGACTACCCGGTAGACACCGTCGATGAAAACGTCCTGATGTGGAACGGCGTCGGCGGCTCCTCGGTGGTGTACACCGGGGCGTGGCCGCGCTATCGCCCCAGCGACTTCCGCAAGGGCACGGAGCACGGCCTCGCCCCGGACTGGCCGTACCCCTACGAAGAGCTCGCCCCGTGGTACGACGCCCACGACGCCTTCGTGGGCATCAGCGGCTACGACGGCGACCCGGCGATCCCGCCGCGCGGGCCGTTCCAGACGCCGCCGCCCGCGCCCGGCCCGCTCGGCCCGGTAGTGGCGCGCGGCTTCGAGAAGCTGGGCTGGCACTACTGGCCCATGCCCTGCGCCATCCTCGGGGAGCCGTTCAAGGGACGGCCCGCCTGCAACAACTGCGGCGCCTGCCAGAGCGGCTGCCCCACCGGCGCGCTGAACGACTATCAGGTGTCCGTCTGGCCGTACGCGATGGAGGCCGGGGCGGAACTGCGCACCTTCGCCCGGGTGGAGCGTATCGAGACGGGGCCGGACGGCCGCGCCACCGGCGTGGTCTACGTGGATCGCCAGACCGGGCTGCGCTACGAGCAGGACGCCGATGTCGTGATCGTGGCGGCAAACGGCATTGGCACGCCCCGGTTGCTCCTGCTTTCCGAGAGCGCGCAGCACCCGCGCGGCCTCGCCAACTCCAGCGATCAGGTCGGCCGCAACCTGATGCACCACGGGCTGGCCGTGGTGGAGGTGTGGACGCCGGAGCGCACCGATTCGCATCAGGGGATCATCTCAGCGGTATTCATCAGCGAGGAGTTCGCGGAAACCGATCCCGCGCGCGGCTTCGTCAACGGCCTGACGCTGCAGATCACGCGGCAGAACGGCGCGGGCTTTCAGGCCGCAGGCTCGCAGACGGGGCACCGCATGCCGTGGGGCGCGGGGCATCACGCGTGGTTCCGGGGCCACTTCGGGCACGGCTTCAACGTGCTGGTCTGCGCGGACGATCTGCCGCTGCCGGAGAACCGGGTCACGCTCTCAACCACGGAAACGGATACCGACGGCCTGCCCGCGCCGCACATCCACTATCGCCTCGACCCGAACGACCGCGCGCTGATCGACTTCGGGGTGGAGCGCGTACTCGATCTGGCGCGGGCGCTGGATGCAACCGATGCCCACGTCAACCGCTTCATCACCCCGGAAGGCACGTATTTCCCGCCGGCGTGGCACCTGCTGGGGACCGCCCGCCTTGGCGACGATCCGGCCACCTCGGTGGTGAACCCGTGGCAGCAGGCGTGGGACTGCGACAACCTGTACATCATGGATGGCAGCGTGCTGCCCACAGGCGGCGCAGTCAACCCCACCACCACCATCGGGGCGATGACAATGCGCGCGGCGACGCGCCTACGGGACACGCTGCGCGGGTAATCGGAGGCCACGACAAACCCGAGGGAGCAGGTTCACACTGCTCTCCGCCCTCCACCCCGAGCCTTCGCCCCACCCTGTCATCCCGAGCCCGCAGGCGAGGGATCGCGCACCCCCAACTGCAAGGTTACGGCGCCCTCTCCGCGTGCCACCCCGGCGGTGGGGAGCGGAGAACGGACGCGTGTCCCCGGGAGTTGGGGGTGCGCGGTCCCTCCTACGTCGGGACGACAGCAAGAAGTGGTGGCGACAGGGAACGACGCGGGGGCGAGGAAAGGCGCCGTGATCTTGCAGTTGGGGGTGGTCGATCCCTCCTTCGTCAGGATGACATCGTGGGGGCGAAGGCGCGCGGTGAGGAGCGGAACAATGGGTTCGCCTTGAGGTGACAGGCAATCCTGCGTGAAGCGTCGCTGCGTCACTCCACGATTTCCACCACCTGCATCATGCCCAATTCCTCGTGGTTCATCATGTGGCAGTGCAGCACCAGCTTGCCGGTGAAATCGAGGAAGCGCGTGCGGTAGGTGACGCTGCCCATCGTGGGGACCACCACGGTGTCGCGCCAGACTGGCGGGTCTAGCGGCGCGCCGTTCGTGTGCGTGTGCAGGAACGGGTTGGTGTGAATGTGAAAGACGTGGTCGCTGACATCGTCGTTGACGATCGTCCACTCCTCCACCGCGTTCAGCTCCACCCGCTGATCGACGCGGTTCGGGTCGAAGCGCTGGCCGTCGATGAGGAACGCGAACTCCTGATAGTTGGCGGACGCCGGGTTCTCCGGGGCCAGCTCGGAGAGGGTCAGCGTGCGGGCGCCGGTCAGTTCGGCGTCGGGGATCGGCGCGAAGGGCGGCGGCGGCAGGGCGGCGGGCAGCCCCAGCGGCAGCGGCTCGCCCTCCACGATCAGCGTGGCGAACGGCCCCTCCGGCGAGGGGTAGCCCTGATCGTTCGGCAGCGCGGCGAGTTGATAGGTTCCCGGCTCGCCCGCCTGCACCAGCAGATCGACGCGCTGCCCCGGCGCGATAACGACGTTCGGGACCGTCTCCATCGCCGCCAGCGCGATGCCATCGTGCGCAATGACGTGCAGATCGTGACCGGAGAGCCCGAGGCGGAAGTTGTCCTCGTGGGCGGCCTGCACCACGCGCCAGCGCTGCACCTCGCCGGGGCGCATGCGCAGGATCGGCTCGCGCTGGCCATTCACCGCGAGGAAGCGCGGCACGGCTTCCGGCCAGAGGGTGTCGTAGTGCTCGATCTGGCCGAGATAGTCGAACAGCACCTCACTCAGCAGCAGCACGCGATCCTGCGCCGCCGCGATCTCCGGCACGTCCGCGAAATCCCCCTCCACGATCAGCGCGCCGAACGCGCCGCTGGTGAGCTGGACATCGACCGCGCCGTGGTGGTGCGGGTGGTGCCAGAACGTGCCGGCTGGGTGATCCGCCGGGATGTCGATCACCACGTTGGAGGCGCTCCCCGGCTCCATGCTGCGGAACACGTTGTCGCTCTCCCCCGCCGGGCTGACGTGCAGGCCGTGGGTGTGCACGTTGGTGGTGTTGAAGTGGTGCGGCAGGTCGTGCGAGGCCGGCTGGGGGTCCGGGTTCGGGGGCAGCGCGTTGGTCACGGTCAGGGCGAGGCGGTCGCCGGGGTGGGCGCGCAGGGTGGGGCCGGGGAAGGCGCCGTTGTAGCCGCGCAGGTAGAGCTGGTAGCCGCCGATCTCCTGATAGGCGTACGCCAGCCGCAGATCGCCGGTCAGGACGCCATCCTTCGAGGTCCAGACCTCTGGCTCGCGCAGTTCCTCCGGCTGCCACTCCAGCCACGCCGGGGTGGCGCCGACCTCTGGAATCAGGCCCGCGGAGCCGCCGTCGCCGGCGTGCCCGGCCCCGCTGTGCCCGGCCTGCGGGGTCTGCGCCCCGGCAGGTTGGCGCAGCGCAGCGCCCAGCAGGGCCACACCTCCGAGGGCGCTAAGCCCGGCCAGCGCCTGCCGCCGGGTGAGCGCCGGGTGGGCCGCGCCGCGCGGGGTGGCGCCAGCGGGCAATGGCGGCTCCACGGCGGAACAGAGATCGCGCGGTGAGCGTTGCATGGTGCGAGCGGCTCCTTATGTCGCGTAAGGGCGGATCATTGCGGCGGACGGTAGCCGGGACTCTTGACAGCAGAACAGTACACACATCTTGACTTCGCGCGCGAAGTTCGTACGATGGGTCACCAGTCACGCTGCCCGGCGCCCCACCCGCGCCGCGACGGCGGCCGGCAATCGCCAGCACCCGCCCTGTCTGGCTACGAGTTGAGGGAGGGCGCCGGCGATGCGGCGAGATGCGGCCTGCCTGAGCAGGCGGCGCGTAATGCGCGGAATGGCGGCGTTGGCCGTCGGGGTAGCGGCCGGGCAGGCCGCGCGTGGCGCCTCGGCCCAGAACGCCGTGCGGGTGCCGGTGCTTTGCTACCACAACATCGATTACTCCGGCAGCGCCTACGCGGTCACGCCGGAACTGCTGGAATCGGAATGCCAGTGGCTGATCACCAACGGCTACACCACCATCTCGGTCTACCAGCTCTACGACGCCATTGCCGGCGGCGCGACGCTGCCGGCCAATCCGGTTGTGCTCACCAATGACGACGGCTGGAGCAGCTCGGTCACTTTTGCCCAGACGCTGAATACCCACGGCATGATCGGGAACTACTTCATCAACAACTATTCGCCGATCTCAGCTGCGGATATCCAGTTTCTGCTGACGAATGGCCCGGTGCAGGCGCACACCGCCTCACACCAGCACATGCCGCAGCTTGATCCCGCCAGCCAACTGGCCGAAATCACCAGCAATCAGGCGTTCATCACCGGCATCACCGGGCAGCCGGTGCAGTTTCTGGCGTGGCCCTTCGGGGAGTACGGCGGCGCCGTCCAGACCGCGATCGACGCCGGGATTCTGGGTGCATTCGCGCTGGGCGGCACGCCCTGCTACATCGGCGGGGTCGATCCGTTCGCGATCCCGCGCATCATGATGGAAGCGGGCGACACGTTGGACACCTTCGCGGCGAAGGTGAATCACTGGTAGCTGGTAGCGCGGCTTACTTCACCAGCGTCAGCAGCACCAGCACCACAGCCAGCACGAGGCGGTAGACGATGAAGACGCGGAACGTGGAGCGCTGCACGTAGCGCAGCAATGCCGAGATGGCGAACAGGCCCGCGAGTAGCGACGTGATGATGCCAACGATGAAGATGACCGCCTGATCCTGCGGCAGCCCGGCGCTGAAGGTGTCGTACAGCCCCTTCAGGCCAGCGACAGCGATGATGGGAATGCCGAGCAGGAAGGAAAAGCGCGCGGCGTCCTCTCGCGTCAGGTCCCGGAAGAGCCCGGTGGTGATGGTGGCGCCCGAGCGCGAAACGCCCGGAATGAGCGCGGCGGCCTGCGAGAACCCAATCGCGATGCCATCCGGCAGCCGCATGTCGCTCAGGGTGCGGGTGTGGCGGGCCAGTTTCTCCCCCACCAGCATGAAGAGCGCCAGCCCGGCCAGCGCCATGGCGATGGCGACGATGATGCGGTCGGGGACATTGCCGCCCTGATGGTAGGCCTCGTCGATCCAGTCCTGCCCCCAGTAGCCGATGACCGCGCCGGGGATGGTGCCGATGGCGATGAGCAGCGCCAGCCGGGGCATGGTGTCGCGCGGGTTGCGGGAGCGCAGGACATCGCCGGGGTGGCGCAGGGCGCGTGGCAGGGAGACGATCATCGCCAGAATATCGCGCCAGAAGTAGATGATGACCGCGCCGAGGGTACCAAGGTGCAGCGCGGCGTCAAACGCCAGCCCGGGGGATTCCCACCCGAGCAGCCACGGCACGATGATGAGGTGCGCCGACGACGAGACGGGCAGGAACTCCGTCAGCCCCTGCACGATGCCGAGCACAATCGCTTCGATGAGCGTCACACGCGTCCTCCCGGGTCCTCCGCCCGCTGGGTCGAGGCGAAAGGCCGCGCGGTGGGCAAGGTGTCCGCCGGGTCCAGTTCCTCGTCGATTGCTTCCGCCATGCTCACGTGATGTTTGCCCACCATGCTGATACGCCACCACTCGATGGCGCCCCAAACGGTGACCGGTAGCCAGAGGATCACGTGCAACAGCACGGCGTAAGAGAGCGCCAGCGCCCGGGGCACGCCCAGCGCGCCATTGACCGCCAGCGTGATGCCGGCCTCGAAGGTGCCGACGTAGCCGGGGCCGGAGGGCACGAGGGTGGCGAGGTTGCCGATGGCGGTGGTCAGATAGGCGCCGGCGACGTTCATTGACGTGCTGAGCGGCGGGCCGAACGCCTGCGCCACGGTCCAGTACATGGACGCCTCGAAGCTCCACGCGACCAGCGAGGTGAGCGCCACGACCGCCAGATCCCCGCGCCGGGAGAGGACCCCCAGCCCGCCGAGGAAGGATTCAGCCATCTGCTCGACACGGTCCGCGAGGGCATCCGGCAAGGGCTTCAGCATCAAGTGCAGCAGGCGGTCACGCAAGCTGCCGCTCATCAGCAGCGCCACCATGCCGCCGATGGCGACGGCGAAGACGGCGGCAGCGACGAGCGCGACGTGCTGCAACTCCGCCGTCAGCCCAATCGCCAGCGCCGCGCCGCCAATGAACAGCAGCATGGTCAGGCCATCGAAGACGCGCTCCACCGCGATGGTGGCGAGGGTGGCGGTCTTGCGCACCCCGAAGCGCTGCTCCAGCGCCCACGCGCGCACGATCTCGCCGGTGCGCAGGGGGAGAATGTTGTTGGCGGCGTACCCGACGATGAGGATGGGGAAGATCTCGCGGGTGGAGATGGGCGCGACGGCGCGGAAGAGGACGTGCCAGCGGTAGGCGCGAACCGTGATGCCGGCGTAGAGCAGGCCGAGCGCGACCGGCAGATAGCGCCAGTCAACGCGGGAAAAGGCGTCGCGGATCTCGTCCGGGTGCTGGCCCCGAAAGGCAAGATAGAGGAAGAGCAGGCTGATCGGGATGCCGATCCAGACCCGGGGCGACCGCAATGCTGAGCGAGATTGCACGAACCAGAGCGCTCCCGGGGTACGCGACAAGCCGCGCGGAGTATACGTCACCGGGCCGCGCCGGCCCCGGAGGCGGGCCACCACCGCCTCGCCGATACGATGAGGCGGGGGCTGACTGCCCCCGCCTCATGCCGGGTTCTCCGGTTACCCGAAGCGGCGCATTAGCATCCGGGCACGTTGGTGCATGCGTTCGGCGTGTTGCCGCTCACCGTCGCCCCGTTCAGTGTCACAGTGCCCAGCACACTGTTGTTGTAGATGCTGCCAGACGTCGTGGCCGTGTTATTGGTGACGCTGCTGGCGCTATCGAACGTGACGTCGGTACCGTCACCGTTGGTGAAGAGACCGCCGCCATTTTGGCCAGCCTGATTGCCGTCGATGGCCGTCCCCGTGATGGAGACGGTTGTGTCGTCCACTTCCAGGCCGCCGCCGCTCGTCTGGACGACATTCTCCGAGATCGTGCAGTTGATCAACGTTGCGCCGACTCCGGAGGACACGCGGAGCCCGCCACCGTTGCCGGCCGTATTCTGGGAGACCTGCGTATCGGTCAGCGTGAGCGTGCCGAGTGCGGAGTAGATCCCGCCGCCGCCATTCTTGTTGTTCGCGGCGTTGCTCACCACGGCGCAACTGGTCAGGCTGACAATCGTGCCCGCGCCAGCGTTGATGCCGCCGCCGGTGTCGCTGCCAGCGTCGCCGCCCGTCACGCGCAGGCTGATGAGGGACACGGTGGCGTTGTCTGCCACCTGAAGGGTGCGCCCGGTTCCCTGCCCGTCCAGAATGGTGTTGCTGGCGGCATCCGCGCCACTGCCCGCGCCGTACACGGTCACGGAATTGGTGGTGAAGTTCCCGCCGTACGTGCCGGGGCAGGCGTAGACCGTGCCGCCAGCGGTAAGCGCGCTCTGC
Source organism: Thermomicrobiales bacterium (assembly GCA_047605145.1). Taxonomy (GTDB): domain Bacteria; phylum Chloroflexota; class Chloroflexia; order Thermomicrobiales; family UBA6265; genus JACCXM01. Next base: position 11,900 of record JASGGF010000011.1, read on the forward strand.
AGCGCCGTGCCACAGGTGGCGGCGTCGCCGGAGCAGGTCACGGTGCAGGGGGTGCAGACACCGTTCACGCAGATGCTGCCGGCTGGGCAGGAGCCGCAGCCGTTCGGCGTTGGACACTTGCCGCGCGTGGCGCCTTGCCGGATCCAGCGCCGGACGCGCTTCTTGCGCTTCGACTTGACCTGCTGGCCGTTCAGGCAGAGCTTGCGCTTCTGCTTGTACCGGCGCGGCTTCTTGTCCGTGTTCTTCTTCGCGTCCGCCGCGTCATTCAGCCCCGGGACCTCAAGCAGCGTTCCCAGCACGGGAGCCGCTGCCGCCGCGCCCAGCAGGGCCGCCAGCGTACGCCGGGTGCGCCGGGAGCCAATGGCGCGCGTCAGAGTATCGAACGAGGAGTGGTCCATGTCGCCTCCGTTGGATGCAACTGGCGGGCCGCCGTTGGCACGCGCCAGTTGTGCCTCTCGATCATTTCCTCAAATACGACAAAGCATGAGCTATGCCTGATGCCATAGCCCGGCTCACCGTGTCGCAACGGGTGCGCCGGGGCACGGGTCTGCAGGGGCACGTCACGCCCCGGGGTTGGCTGTCACCAACTCCAGTGCGTGCATGACGCGGGATCAGCACCCGACGCCCACGCAGTCATCCGGGGCGTTGTCTATCACCGTTGCGCCATTCAAGGTCAGCGATCCAGCAGTCGCGTTGAAGTTCCGGATGCCGCCGCCTTCGTAGGAGCCAATCGGTTGCAAGCTGGCCGTGTTCTGCGTGACGGAGCAGTCACTGTCGAAGGTGGCGGTAGCGAAGCTGTTCCCGAGGGCCAGGCCGCCGCCATCCTGAAAGGCCGTATTCAGCGTGAGCTGCGTGTTCTCGAAGTTTAGCGTCGAGGAGTAGGCCACAAGCCCGCCGCCATCCTCCTCTGTGGCGTGGTTGTCGGTGATGAGGGTGTCGATGAAGGTACAGGTGGAGTTGTCCGAGAACACCCCGCCGCCGCTCTTGGCGCTGTTATCCGAAACCTCGCAGTTCGTGAGGGTCAACGTGGTGACCTCGGCGGTAATGCCGCCACCGCTTTCACCGGAGTTCCCCGCCACCACACAGTTCGCGAGTTGCACGGTTGTGCCAATCCCGGCAAAAAGTCCGCCACCGGAATCCGTGCCCACACCGCTGGCCAGCCCTCCGGTGATGCGTAGCGTTGCCAGCTTGGTCGAGGCGGCATTGGTGTTGGCAACGAGCGTGCGCCCGGCGCCGTTGCCATTCAGGATGGTGTTGCTGGCCGGATCCGTGCCGGAACCGGCTCCAATCACGCTCCCGGCGCCGATAGTGAAGTTCCCCTGGTACGTGCCGGGGCAGACATAGAGCGTACCGCCCGCCAGGGTGACGAAGGCGGCGGCCAGCGTCGCACCACATTCGACCGGCGTGCCAGTGCATTGCACGTCGCAGGCGGCGCACGTGCTCCCTACGGCGTCGCAGAGCTGACCGGCGGCGCAGCCACAGATGCCTCCGCAGCCGTCATCACCGCCACAGTCCGTCCCGTTGCAGGTCGGGGTGCAGCACTGGCTCTGAAAGCAGACCGCCGGGGAGGTACAGCCACAGGTTCCGCCGCAGCCATCGTTGCCGCCGCAGCCAGAGCAGGAGGGCGTACACCCACTGCACGGGCCACGCGTGGCGCCACGCTTCAGCCACTTCTTGCGCTGCTTCTTCGGTTTGCGAACGGTCTTGCCCTGATAGCAGAGGATGACGTTCGAGCCGCGAACGTTGTGCTCGCCGGCAACGCGTCGCTTTCGCTCCACTGCTTCGGTTGCGGGGGCGTCCGCGAGCCATGCAACGACGAGGGCTGCAGCGCCGCCGCCAAGCAGTTCCCCAAGCGCCCGCCGCCTGCTCCGCACGGCGATTGCGCGGATCACATGGTCGAACACGCCGCGGTCCATTACCGTCGCTCCGCCCTAGCCAAGTCGCTTGTCGCCCATGCCACAACTCTGATCATGGCATCCATGAAACGTCATTTACGCCAGACTATAAATCATCTTATCTTCACTGGTGCAGGGAACGACGTATTGGCGCTACCGCAGGGTCCCCAGGAGGTACCCCTATTCCCGCCTGCGGGCACGGTAGCGCCACCGCCAATGAGCGGGGAGGCCCTAGCAGCCGGTCCCCACACACTGGTCAGGCGTGTTGCCGCTCAGCTTCACGTCGGTGCGGGTCAGCGAGCCGCCGATGGCGTTGTTGATGCCACCGCCGGAGGGCGCCGCGCCGCCCGCGGTGTTGTTGACGACGGAGTTGCCGGTGTTCCAGTCGAAGACAACCCGGGTGGTGGCATCGCGCACGAAGAGGCCGCCGCCAGCGGTGGCGGCGCTGTTGCCGCTGAGCTCCGTGCCGTTGAACTCCAGCCCGCTGCCAGCCGCGAGCACCCCGCCGCCAGTTCCGGCCGTGGCCTTGTTGCCGGTGATAGCCGATGTCACGAAGGTGCAGAAAACCGCGTTGGTCGCGCCGGAGCAGAGGATGCCGCCGCCATCAGCCGCCGTGTTGCCTGAAAGCGTTGAGCTGGTCAGCTTCGCCGAGCTGGCGCTGAGGCCGATGCCGCCGCCCGCGCCGGCCGCCGTGTTGCCATCAACGACGGTGGAGGTCAGGTAGAGCGTGGAGTTCGCTTCGGCATAGACGCCGCCGCCATCGGCGCTGCTGGCCCCGCCGGTGACCCTGAGGCCTTGAAGATTCAACGTGGTGTTGGTGACGCGCAGGACGGAGCCCGCGCCTCCGCCATTCAGGACCGTGGCGGTGGCCGCATCGCTGCCGCTGCCCGCACCGATCAGCGTCAGCGCCGCGCCGTTCTTGGCGACGGTGTAGTTTCCCTGATACACGCCGGGGCACACCCGCAACGTGCTGCCGCGCGTCGCGTTCGTGATCGCCGTTGCCAGCGTCTGGCCGCAGGCCGCTGGCGTGCCGGTGCACAGGACATCACAGGGCGAGCAGGCGCCATCCTGACAGATCGCCGTGACCGCCGGTGTGGGAGTCGGCGTGGGTGGCGCGGGGGTGGCCGTCGGCGCCGGGGTTGCCGTCGGCGCGGGGGTGGCCGTTGCCGCCGCTGCAACCGTTACCGCCGCCGTGCCCGTGATGGCGTCACACCCGGTCACGCCGATGCACTGATCCGGCGAGTTGCCGCTGACCTCGGCGCCGTTCAGCGTCACCGTGCCGCCCTTGTTGTTGAGGATGCCACCGCCCTTGAACCACGGCCCGGCAGTGCTGGCCACGTTGTTGATGACCTTGCTGGCGCGGTCGAAGGTGGCCGAAGACGCGGCATTGCCGAGCACGAGGCCTCCGCCGTCCCCCTTGGAGCGGTTGCCGCTGATCTCGGTCCCGACGAAGAACACCGAGCTTTGGTACACGCCGACCCCTCCGGTGGAGGAGGTCGTTGCGGTGTTGTTCGAGATCACGGAGCTGATGAAGGTGCAGCTGGGGCCGGTGTTGCAGGAGACGCCCCCCGTGCCGGTGGCGGTGTTGCCGGAGACGACCGAGTTCTTCATGGTCAGGGTGCTGACGCCCATGAAGATGCCGCCAGCGCCCTCCGCGTAGTTCTTGACGACGGCGCAGTTCTCCATGGTCAGTTTGGCGCCACGGTCGGCGCTGATTCCGCCGCCCGTGCCCTTGAGCACATTGCCCCCGGTGATACGCAGCCCGGTCAGGAACACGACCGCGTTCTTGGCGATGCTGAGCGTGGTCTTGCCCTCGACATTGGCGTTGTCGAGGATGGTGCTGGTGGCCGGGTCGTCGCCGCTGCCCGCGCCGATCAGGGTGATGCTCCCGACGGCGAAGCTGCCCTGATACCGCCCGGGGCAGATGCGCAGCGTGCTGCCGCTGGCCGCCGAGGTCAGCGCCCGGCTCAGCACATCGCCGCAGGCCTTGGCTTCACCGGTGCAGGTCAGGTCACACGGGGTGCAGGACCCGCCCTGACAGATGCTGAATTGCGGCTGGGGCGTGGGTTCCGGGGTCGCAGTCGGCGCCGGCGTCGCGGTTGGAGCCGGCGTCGACGTCGGCTCCGGCGTAGGCGTCGGGGTTGGCGGCTCCGGAGTGGGCGTCGGCGCGGGTGCTTCCGTGGCCGCCGGGGCCGGGGTGGCCGTAGCTTCCGGGGCAGGCGTTTCCGCCGCCGCCTGCTGTGGTTCCGCCACCACTGGCGTTTCGGCCACTGCGGGCGTTTCAGCCACTGCGGGCGTCTCGGCGGCGGGCGTATCGGAGGCGGGTGGCTCCGCCGCTGGCGTGGTCACGTCAGTGGCGGGCTCTGCAGGCGCCGCCGGGGACACACCGCTGGCGGGATCACTGCCGCAGCCCGGCACGCCGACGCACTGATCCGGCGCGTTGCCGCTGACGTCGGCGCCGTTGAGGCTGACTGTGCCGCCGTTGCCGTTGTAGATGCCGCCACCCTTGAACCACGGGCCCACGGTGCTGGCGGTGTTGTTGATGACCTTGCTGGCGCCGTCGAGCGTGGCGGAGGTCGAGGAACTGCCCAGATAGATGCCGCCGCCATCGCTGTAGGCGCGGTTGCCGCTGACCTCGGTGGCGGCGAAGGTCATGGCCGTGCCCCAGCCGTAGATGCCGCCGGCGGTGGTCTGGGTGGACTGGTTGTCCGTGATCTGCGAATCGACGAAATCGCACCGCTCCCCGGAGTTGCACAGCACGCCGCCGGTGCCCAGCGCCGTGTTGCCAGAGACCACGCTGCGGGTCATCAGGAGGGAGCTGGCCGACATCGCGATGCCGCCGCCGCCATCGGCGGCGTTGTTAACCACCGTGCAGCGCTCCAGCAGCAGCGTGGAGTAGACCTCGGCGTGCACGCCGCCGCCCTCGCCGCCGGTGCGGTTGCCGCCGGTGATGCGCAGGCCGATCAGCGCCGCCTGCACGCCCTTCATGATGGTGACCACGCTGGCGCCTGCAGCCCCGGCGTTGTCAAGGATGGTGCTGGTGGCGGGGTCGTCTCCGCTGCCGGCGCCGATGATGGTGGCCTTGCCGACGTAGAAGCTGCCCTGATAGCGGCCGGGGCAGAGGCGCAGCGTGCCGCTGACCGGCATGGCGGCCAGCGCGGAGGTCAGGGCGACGCCGCATGCCACCGCGTCGCCGTTGCAGGCGACATCGCAGGCCATGCAGACGCCATCGAGGCAGGCGGAGCCAGCCGGGCAGGCGCAGACACCGCCGCAGCCGTCATCGCCGCCACAGGAGCCAGTGGCGCAGGCGGGGGTGCACACGCCGCCAGAATCCGCGCCACTGGCCGGGGTGCTCTCCCCGGAGCCGCTGGCGGGCGTGGTGTCCGCGCCGCCGCTGGCGGGCGCGCCTTCGCCCGCGCCGGCCTCAGGTGTTTCGGAGCCGCTCTCTGTCGAGCCGCCCGCGCCGGCTTCACCCGATCCGCTTTCGGGTGATCCGCCGGGATCGCCGCCCGAACCAGCGCCGCCGTCGTTCCCACCCCCCGATTCCGAGCCGGTCTCGCCGCCCACGTCCGGGGTGCTGACCTCGCCACCGCCGGTTCCGGCCTCATCGGAGCCGTCGCCGCTACCAGAATCGTCCGAACCACCGGACCCACCGTCACCGGAATCACCGGAGCCGCCAGCACCTCCGGAGCCGCCGCTGCCGGAGCCGCCCGTGTCACCCGAATCTACAGCGCCACCGGAATCACCCGCGCCGCCAGCATCACCGCTGCCTGACTCGGCGCCACTCGCGGTATCCGTGTTGCCGGGGTCGCCGCCATCAGCGTTGCCCCCGCTAGCGGGCGTGGTGACCGGCTCGTCGGAGAGGTCGCAGCCCTTCACGCCGACGCACTGGTTCGGGGCGTTGCCGCTAACGGTGGCGCCGCCCAGCGTCACCTGCCCGCCGTAGCCATTGAAGATGCCGCCGCCGGTGAAGCCGTAGCCGGCGGTGTTGGCGGTGTTGTTGATGATCTGGGAGCCGCTGTCGAATGTCGCTTTCGTCGCGCCGTTGCCGATCAGCACCCCGCCGCCATTCTGCGACGATTCGTTGCCGCGAATGATGGTGTTCGCGAAATCCAGTTGCGTGGCGTAGGCCACAACGCCGCCGCCGACCGTGACGGTGGCGGTATTCCCGGTGATCACGGAATCGCGGAATTTGCAGAAATCGCCGTTGGAGCAGGCCACGCCGCCGCCATCGCCGGCGGTGTTGCCGGCAATCAGGGTGTGGGACGCCGTCAGCGTGGCGGCCAGCATCCCCAGCCCGCCACCGCTGCCGGCGGTGTTGCCGACGACGGCGCAGTGCCGCATGGTGACGGTGGACCACTGGTCAGCGTGGACACCGCCGCCCATGCCATCGCCCCGGTCGCCGCCGGTGATGTGCAGCTGTTCCAGCACTGCCTGCGCCTGCGCGGCGATGCTGATGACACTGCCAGCGCCACCGCCATCGAGGACGGTGTTCGTTTGCGGGTCGGTGCCGCTGCCGGAACCGATCAGCGTGACCGAGCCGATTGCGAAGTTGCCCTGATAGGTCCCGGGGCAAATATGCAGCGTGTCGCCACTGCCCATGCTGGCGATGGCGGCGGTCAACGCCTGACCGCAACTCGCAGCATCACCGTCGCAAGCGACATCGCACGAGGCGCAGGTTCCCGCGTTGCAGACCTTGCCGCCCTCACACGCGCAGGTTCCGCCGCAGCCATCGTCGCCGCCGCATCCATCGCACGAGGGCGTGCAGCACTGGCCTTCCGCGCAGACCTCGCCGTGCCCGCAGCCGCAGGTCCCGAGGCAGCCATCGCTGCCACCACAGCCGCTGCACAGGGGCGTGCAGCACTGGCCTTCCGCGCAGACCTCGCCGTCGTTGCAGCCGCAGATGCCGCCGCAGCCGTCATCGACATCGCACCCCGCGCAGTCTGGCGCGCAGATACCATTGGGATCGTCAGGTGCGCCACCGGAGGAGCCGGAATCACTGCCGCCGGCGTCCTCGCCATCAGCGCCGTCGCCGGAGCCGCCATCCCCGCTGCCGCCACCCGATCCATCGCCGGAGCCTGAGCCACCGCCGGAGCCGTCGCCAGCGTTGCCGGAGCCATCCCCACCCGAGCCGGAATCACCACCGCCGTTTTCGCCGGAGTCAGTCTGGCTGCCGCTCTCGCCAGAGCCGCCATCGCTGCTGCCGAAATCTCCACCGGCGTCATCGCCGCCGCTGGCGCCGCCTGTGCCAGTGTCGCCGCTCCCGGAGCCCGAGCCGGCGCCAGCGTCCTCGCCGGCGCCGCCGCTGCCGGTATTGTCGCGCGTCTCGCCCTGCCCGGCGCCGGAGCCAGATTCCGCGCCACCGTTCCCCGAGCCGGCGTCATTGCCGCCCGAGTCATTACCGCCATTGGAATCGCCACCGCCGCCAGCATTCTGGCCGCCGCCAGAGTCGTCGCCGCCGCCGGAGCTGCCACTCCCGGAGTCACCGCCGCCGGCATCGGCGCCGCCACTGTCGCCGCGCCCACCGCCGCCGGAGTCGCTGCCGGAGTCGCTGCCGGAGTCGCCGCCGCCGTCGCCCTGCTGATTGCCACCACCTTCGGAGCCAGCGCCGGCGTCGCCTTCCGAGCTGCCGGAGCCACCGCCGGAGCCACTATCGCTGGGGCTCTCGCCGGAGCCGGAGCCACTGCCGCTCCCGTCGCTGCTGCCTTCGCCAGAGCCACTGCCGCTCCCGCTGTCGCCCGTGCCGGTTCCGCTGCCACTGTCGCCGGAACCGCTCTGACCCGTTCCCGGATCCGTCGCGCCGCCAGACCCGGTCTGACCGCTGTCGGTCTCGCCGCCGCCCAGCCCGCTATCGTCACCATGGCCAGCATTGGCGTGCCCGTCGTGGCCGTCGTGGCCGGCATTGCCATCATGGCCGGAGCTCGCGTTGTTCGTCTGGTTTTCGCCACCGCTGCGCGGGCACGCCCCATGCTTTGCCCCGTGATGCAGCAGGGCCTTGACCTTCTTCTTCTGCACCGAGGTGGTTTTGCCATCCACACAGAGCGTGGTGTGCTTCTTCTTCTTTTTCTTCTTGTGGTCTTTCTTCAGCACCAGCGCGGCGACGGTCTCCCCTGCCAGCAGCGAGGCGGCGAGGCCGCCCAGCGCCCGGCTGACCGTGCGGCGGCTACCGCGCGAGCCGATGGCGCGGGTGAGATCATCGAACAGGTGGCGGTCCATCGCACGCTCCTCGCGGTCTGGGCACAACGTCGTCCTTGCCACAAGGCGCAGTGTGGCGGATATAAATGCCAGTTTATACCAGACGGAATTTCCAATGAACGCGGTTGAATGGTCAAGATCCCGTTACCGGCCGGTGGAGGCGCAATAGCAGCCCGGAGACGCTGCACGAAACAGCCGTACCCCCTCGCCATGGTGGCGAGAGGGCACGGCTGGTCGAGCGCGATGGCTCAGCCGGTGACGGGCCTGGCGTTTAGCAGCCCGTGCCGACGCACTGGTCTGGCGAGTTGCCGGTGAGCACCGTGTCGGTCTTCACCAGCGTGGCGCCGGCGTCGTTGTTGATGCCGCCGCCAGAGCCAACCGTCGCGTTGGCCGTGTTGTTGATGACCTGATTGCCAGTGCCGTTGTCGAACGTCGCGGTGATGGTCGAGGTAGCGAGGAAGAGGCCGCCGCCATCGTCAAACGCGGTGTTGCCGCTGATCACGGTGTTGTTGAACTCCATCGCGTTGAGGGTGGAGACGCCGGTTGCGAAGATTCCGCCGCCATCTCCGCCAAGCGCGTCGTTTCCGGTGATCGCCGAATCGAAGAAGCTGCAGAAGTCGTACTGCGGAACCGCGTTGACGCTGAGATCGCAGTAGACCCCGCCGCCGCTTCCAGCCTTGTTGTCAGAAACGGTCGATCCCCGCAGTTCGACGGAACTGTCTTCAACGGCAATGCCACCACCATTGACACTCGAGACATTGTCCGTGACGGTGGTTGACCGCAGGTACACAGTGGAGTTGTTTTCGGCGAAGATGCCCCCACCAGATGCCGCGACGGCCCCATTGGTGATGCGCACGCCGCTGAAGATCAGGGTGGAGTTGTTGATCGCAACCACGCGGTCGTCTGCGTTGCCATCGAGAACCGTGTTGCTCGCAGCAGCGGCTCCGTCACCAGCCCCGGAGAGGAAGATCCGCTTCTCACCGGTGGGCACGATGTAGTTCCCCTGGTACGTGCCGGGGCAGACAGTGATGAACGTATCCTGACCGAGCGGCGCGGCGGTCAGCGCCGCCTGGAGCGTTGTGCCGCAACTCGCCGGGCTACCGGAGCAGGTGACGGTGCAGTTCGAGCAGATGCGGGCAGCGGGGTTGTCGCGATCAGCAGGATTGATGCCGCAAATCTGGCCGCTCGCGCAACCACAAGTTCCGCCGCAGGTATCGGGCTGGCCGCAGGTGGTGGGGGTGCAGACCGGGGTGCAACAGGTTCCGCCGTTGCAGGTCTGGCCGCTGGGGCAGGCGCAGGTTCCGCCGCAGCCATTGTTGCCGCCGCAGGTTCCAGCCGCGCAGGTGGGAGAGCAGCAGGCGCCATTGAAGCAGGTCTGGCCTGCCGGGCACGAGGTAGCGGTGCAGCCGCTGGGGTTGGGGCACGGGCCAGAGGTGGCTCCGCGCTTGATGAACTTCTTCTTCTTCTTCTTCGCCACCTTCTTCGTGACGCCGTTGAAGCAGATGGTGACCTTCTTCTTCTTTTTCTTCTTGGCCTCGGCGTCCAGCAGCGCGCCAGCGCCGAACACCGACGCCCCAAGCAGGCCCAGCGCCCCGGCCGCCGCCCGGCGGCTGCCTCGCGCGGCAATGGCGCGTGTCAACGCGTCGAATCCAGAATGCTCCATTGCCTGCTCCTTCTCCTGCCCAGCGCACCGAGTCGTGCTTCCGCCCGTATTTTGGGCACGGGAATCCGTTATTAGATCGTAACAAATTGGATTATGCAAGATAAATGCCACCTGTGACCCCAATTCGACGACGGCAGCGCCTGCGACGCGGGGCGCCGGGCGCGATATGATCGCGCCCTGTCGTCCGTAGCAAAGGAGCACCGATGCACCCGATTCGCGTGGGGATTCAAATCCAGCAGCAGCACGCCACCTACCCGCAGATCCGCGACGCGTGGCAGCGCGTGGACGCCAGCGGCGCCGACACCCTCTGGAACTGGGATCATTTCTTCCCGCTCTCCGGCGATCTCGATGGCACGCACCTCGACAACTTCACGGCGCTGGGCGCGATGGCCGAGGTGACGAAGAACGTCGAGATCGGCTGCCTCGTGGCGGGCAATGGCTACCGCAACCCGAGCCTGTTGGCCGATATGGCGCGCACGCTGGATCACATTTCCGGCGGGCGCTTCATCTTCGCGGTGGGCAGCGGTTGGAACGAGCGCGACTACAAGGATTATGGCTACGAGTGGGGCACGCCGGCCTCCCGCCTGCGCGATCTGGACCGCGACATGCCGATCATCATGGAGCGCTTCCAGACGCTGAACCCGCCCCCCATCCGCCAGCCCTTCCCGGTGATGATCGGTGGCGGCGGCGAGAAGGTGACGTTGCGCATCGTGGCGCAACACGCCAATATCTGGAACGGGCAGGGTGAGCCGGATGTGCTGGCCCACAAGAATCAGGTGCTGAACGACTGGTGCGCCAAGGTGGGTCGCAACCCGGACGAGATCGAGCGCTCGGCGCAGATCTTCGGGGAGCAACTCGACAAGCTGGACGACTACTACGCCGCCGGCATCACCCACTTCATCTGCGACGCCAGCGGCCCGGACTACGACCTCGCGCCGCTGCAGAAGCTGATCGACTGGCGCGACAGCAAGCGGGGGTAGGAAACCCTCACCCCAAGCCCCTTCTCATCCCGACAGTTTGCGAAATGCAAAACAGCCGGGGCAGTCATCGGGGTTCGGGGGTGGGATGCAGAGCGTGCGCCCGGCCCGCTGGGGGGCTAAAGATCCCCAGCGGCAGGGTCGCGGCGCGTCGGTTTGCACCGCGCAGACCCCAGAACCGTGCAAAACGCTAACTGTCGGGATGAGCAGGGGCTGGGGCGCCGTTTCGGGCGTTTCGGAGGTGATTCACAGCAAGCGTTTTCGACTGCGCATGACACACGATGAGTTGCTTGAGACGTCACGCCATGCGCAATGCGTTAGGGTTCCAGCAACAGCGCCGCCAGCGCCGCCGGTTCCGTCACCATGGCGTCGTGGCCGGTCGTCAGTTCGCGGTAGTCCCACGCCGGGTCAACGCTGAGCCGCGCCGCCACCTGCGCGAAGCTGGGCGAGCCTGCCGCGCAGCGGATGTAGCGGCGGGGCAGCGTGGCCGGGGACGGCGCAGCCTGCGGTAGCGGCTGCGTGAACGCGAGCAGGGGGTGGTCGGTCATGCGGGATTCCACCCACGCCGCGTCCTCCGGCGCGGTCACGCCGAGGCCGGCGGCGGGAGGCGGCGGAATGCGCCAGCCCTCGCCCGCCTGCGCGGCAGTTGCGGCGTAATACGCCGCCCGGTCGGGCGGGAAGAGGGTCATGGCGGAGTCCCCGGCCTGCGGCACAAAGGCGTCGAGGTACACCAGCCGGCCAATGCGTTCCGGCAGCGCGGTGGCCACCCCGGTGATCACCATGCCGGCGTAGCTGTGCCCCACCAGCGTGACATCGTGCAGATCGAGCTCCTGCACCACGGCGCAGATATCCGCGATGTGCGTCAGCAGACCCGTCTCGCAGGTCAGCTCGCCCGCGCGCTCCGCGAGGCCGGTCAGCGTCGGGGCCACCACGCGATGACCGGCCGCCTGCAGCGCCGGAACCACGCGCTCCCAGCACCAGCCACCGTGCCACGCGCCGTGCACCAGTACGATGGGCGGCTGTGTCGTGCCCGGCATCACCCGTTCCTCCTGCGTCATTGCGGCGCCTCTGCGGGGTAAGGTAGCGAGGGCCACATCGCGCCGGCCAGCGCCGGTGCGCGATGACGCGCAAGGAACGTGGAGGGGAACCGATGATGACCGCAGGCTGGCGACAGGTGATGGCGGGCGCCGCCGCCGGGGAGGCGGCGTTCCCGGTCACGGTCTGCTACCCCACGGCGGAGCCGGAACACATGCGCCAGATCGGCCCGTACGCCATCAGCGCCGCGTGGGACGCCGCGCCGGCGCCGGGCCGCTACCCTCTGACGCTGCTGTCGCACGGCAGCGGGAGTGCGCCGCTCGTGCTGCGCGATCTCGCGCTGCAGCTGGCGCGTGCCGGATTCGTGGTTGCCATGCCGGTCCACCCCGGCGACAACCGCGACGACCGCAGCCAGCAGGGGACGCTGCAGACGCTGCGCGATCGCCCTCGCCAGTTGCAGCAGGCGCTGGAAGCGGTGCTTGCCGATCCAGCCCTCAGCACTGCCGTGCTGCCGGAACGGGTGGCGGTCATCGGGCACTCGCTGGGGGCGTACACCGCGCTGGCCTTGGCGGGCGGCGAGCCGCGCACCCTGCCCGCTGTCTGGCCGGATGGCCCAAGCGACCCCATCCCGGTGGCGCACGACGCCCGGGTGAGCGCGCTCGTGCTGCTGGCCCCGGCGGCGGTCTGGTATCACGCGCCCGGCTCGCTGGACGCCGTCCGCGCGCCGGTGCTGCTGCTGGCGGGGGAACTCGACGAGCTCGCGCCGCCCGCCCATCACGCCGATCTGCTTGCCGCGCGCCTGCCTGCCACCACGCCGCTCACGTATCGCATCCAGCCCGGGGCCGGGCACTTCAGCTTCATCAGCCCGTTCCCGCCCGCCATGCGGCAGCCCGGCTTCGGGCCGGCGCTCGATCCGCCGGGATTCGACCGGGAGGCGTTCCAGCTGGAACTGTTCGCCACCGTCACCGCATTCCTCCGCGAAACGCTGGAACCGTCGCCGCAGGTGGCGCGTTCGTATCCATAAGGAACGACATCCGGATAGGGCGGGAACCTTGACGCGCGGGCGCCTCACCGGCACTATCGGGTGGCCGGTCGGCGGCAGAGACTCAGTGAGGAGGCAGTTTTGACGCTGAAGCGACGCGATCTCCTGCGCGCTGGCGCGGTTTTGCCAGTCATGGCGGCAGCGGAAGCCGTCCCGGACGCCGAAGCGAAGAAGAAAAAGCACAAGAAGAAGAACAAGGGCGGCCGTGACTACAGCGGCATGAACGTCGTGCTGTTCATCACCGATCAGCAGCGGCGGCTGATGCACTTCCCGGATGGCTGGGAGCAGCAGAACCTGCCCGGCACGACCCGCCTGAAGCAGAACGGCCTGACCTTCAACCGCGCGTTCTGCTCCGCCTGCATGTGCTCGCCCAGCCGCGCCACGCTCTTCACCGGGTATTTCCCGGCGCAGCACGGTGTGAAGTACACGCTGGAAGAAGATATGCCCGCATCGCAGTATCCGCAGGTCGAACTGCCGCTCAACCTGCCGAATCTGGGCACCGTCATGAAGGCGGCGGGCTACGCCGTGCCGTTCAAGGGCAAGTGGCACCTTTCCAAGAAGACCGAAGCCGACTGGGTCCCGAACGATGTCAACCGCTACGGCTTCGAGCGCTGGGACCCGCCGGACGCCGGCGCCAATCAGGATGTCGACCAGTTCGGCGGCGGCGATCCGAACAACGACGGCCGGTTCATGGATGACAACGGCGATGTCGTCACCGGGAACGAGGGCGTCATTGAGTACCTCACCTCAGCGGCGGCGCAGCAGCAGCCCTTCTTCCTGACCGTTTCGCTCGTTAACCCGCACGACGTGCTGGCCTACCCGAACACGTATGACCAGCCCGGTTCCGGCTATGACGCCAGCGATCTGGTTGGCTCAATCGGGCTGCCGGAAACGCTGGTAGAGGACCTTTCCACCAAGCCCACGGCGCAGACGCAGGCGCTGACGCTGATGAACTTCGGCCTTGGCCAGCTCACTACCGAACAGATGCAGCGCAACTATCTGAACTTCTACGGCAATCTGATGAAGGAGTCTGACGCCTACCTCGTCTCCATCATCAACACGCTGCAGGCCCAGGGGCTGCTGGAGAACACGCTCATCATCCAGACCTCGGACCACGGCGAGATGGGCCTGACCCACAACGGGATGCGGCAGAAGGTCTTCAACTTCTACGAGGAAACGCTGGGGGTGGAACTCGTCTTCTCCAACCCGCGCCTCTTCCCGCAGCCGGAGCAGACCAACGCTATGGTCTCCCACGTCGATTTCACGCCCACCATGGCCAACCTGTTCAACGCGCCGCAAACCGCCCGCGCCAAATGGCAGGGCCGGGACTACTCCGGCGTGTTGCGCAAGCCGAAGAAGAACAAGGGCCCGCAAAAGTACGTGGTGTTCACCTACGACGACATTCAGGTCGGGCAGCCGACCGGCCCCTATGTGCAGCCGCCGAACCACCTGACCACCATCCGGGAGGGCCGCTACAAACTGGCGAAGTACTACGACGAGGCTGGAGCCGTGGCGGACCAGTGGGAGATGTACGACCTCAAGCGCGATCCGCTGGAGACCGTCAACCTCGCGGACCCCAGCCACAAGAAGAACAAGACGCAGCGCAAGGAGTACAAGCGCCTGACGAAGAAGCTATCAGACGTGGAGCGCACCCGGCTGCAGCCGCTGTAGCGCCGCGCGTCACGATGGCGTAGAGCCCTCACCCCAATACCTCCCCCAGTCAGCTGCGCATCGGGAGCGGGGTTGGGGGTGAGGGCCGTCGTCGTGCCCCCCGCCTCAGTTCGCGGCGCCCCACCCATCCGCGATCTGCGTGGCCGCCGCCTGCCCCGTCAGGTACGCCCCGTGCAGCGAGCTGTGCGCGGTCGTCGAGACGGCCTCTCCGGCGAAGAAGAGCCGGTCATCGATGGGCTGCGCCAGCGTGGCTCGCGCGCCCACCTTGCCCACCTTCGCTGCCGAGTAGGAGCCCATCGTCCACGGGTCGCTGGCCCACGGGTGGATGATGGTGTGGGCGATCGCCTTGGCGGCGTCCGCTCCGTAGGTATCGGTGACGTACTCGCGCGCGAACGCCTCCTGCGCTGGCGTGCCTCCGGCCTCCAGCTCCCGGGCGAGATCATCGGCGAAGAACAGGTTCATCATCGGCTGCCCGGCCAGCTTCGCCAGCGCCATCGCGAAGGCATCGAGGCCCGCGTCGAGGTGGCGGGTGATCACCGTGTTGGCCGGGGTGTCGTCGAAGATGTCTCGGTCAAACGCGATGCCCAGCTTGTCGACGACGCCAAAGGGCAGATCGGCGAACGCCTGCTGATACGCCACCGGCAGCGCTGGCGTGAAGGCGATCTTCTCCGCCGCCAGCACCGTCGCCGGCGCCGTGACGATCACCGCCTGCGCCGTCAGCGGCCCTTTGTCGGTGGTGACCGTGATGCGGTCGCTGCGACTCAGGTCGATGGCGGTCACCGGCGTCGAGAGCCGGATATCCAGCCCCGCCGCGAACTGCGCTGCGAAGTTGCCCATCCCCGAGGGGTTGACCTTGTCGGAGGGAGAGCCATCGGGGGTGATGGCGAACTGCACGTCGTTCCAGACATCCAGCGCCGAGAGGCGGTCCGCCGGGGCGTCCAGCGCCAGCGCCAGAAACGCGGTCGTCATCGTGTACCACGGCAGATCAGCCAGCGCGCTTGTCGCGTCTGCCGCCGAAACATCCGGGGCGCCCAGCTGCGCCGCGATGCCGGCCGCCGCAATCGCCGCGCCGACCGCCGTCGCCGTGTCGTCGAACGCCGCCTGCTCGCTGTCTGGGGACGCCACCCCTTCGGCGTAGAAGCTGGGCCGCAGCACGCAGGGGACATCCGGCCCGCCTTGCGCCCGGTACATATCGAACAGCGGGTTGTTCGTGCCCCCGAAGACATTGGGCACGACCTGCTGGAAGAACTGCCCGCCGAAATCGAACGGCGCCGGGAAGGTGTTGTCGCAGAAGCAGCGGCCCCCGATGCGGTCGCGCGCCTCCAGCACCACCACCGGCACGCCGCGCAGCTTCAGCGCCTGCGCCGCGCCCATGCCGGCCAGCCCGGCGCCGATCACGATCACCGTGGCATCGGAGCCGCCGGCCGGCGTGGCTCCGGGCGTGGCCTGCCGCGCCAACGATCGGGTCGGCAGCGCCAGCGCGACGGTGGAGGCGGCTCCAGCGAGGAACGAACGGCGAGAGCGTGGGCGCAACATGGGCCAGACTCCTTCGGCAGTGTGGATAAGGGCGTGAGTGGCGACTGGCGTGAACGCTGGCGCGCATCATAGCGCACCAGTGTGCATGCGGTTGTGACGCCCCCGGGGACTTGGTAGGCTGGCGAATCGGGGTGGCTGGCCCCGGCAGCGGAGTGAGTCAGGAAAGCGGGATCTTCATGGTCGTCAATCAGGCACTCGCCAAAATGCGGCGCGGCGAGCCGGCGTTCGGCTACGTCCTCGAACTGGGCTCGCCGGTCGCGGCGGAGGTGCTCGCCGAATCGGGCGTGGATTTCCTGATGGTCGATACGCAGCACGGCTCCTACAACAACCCGGAGACGACCGCCTTCTCCTTCATGGCCATCACCACCGGCGCCTCCACCCCTATGGCCCGCGTCGCCACCAACAACTACACCCAGATCGGCCGCCTGCTGGACGAAGGCGCCCACGGCATCATCGTGCCGATGGTGGACACCCCGGAGCAGGCGAAGGCCGCCGCCGATGCCTGCCGCTACCCACCCGCGGGCGCCCGCTCGTGGGGCTGGGGCCGCGCCCTGCGCCACAATCCGGACTACACCGCGACCATCAATGACGAGATGTTCGTGGCGGTGCAGCTGGAAAGCGCGCTCGCCGTGGAGAACGCCGAGGCCATCATGGCCACCCCCGGCGTCGATGGCTGCTGGATCGGCCCCGGCGACCTCGCGCTCTCGCTGGGCCTGCACCCC
The DNA here is from genome assembly GCA_047605145.1 of Thermomicrobiales bacterium. Lineage (GTDB taxonomy): Bacteria > Chloroflexota > Chloroflexia > Thermomicrobiales > UBA6265 > JACCXM01. The sequence continues at coordinate 28,636 of JASGGF010000011.1, forward strand.
AGCACGTCCTATGGCAACGAGCAGCACGAGGCCGCCATCGCCAAAGTGCTGGAGGCCTGCCGCAACACCGGCAAGATCCCCGGCTTCGCCGCTTTCACCCCGCAGGAAGCGAAGAAGCGCGCCGAGCAGGGCTTCCTGTTCCTCACCGCCGGCACGGACTTCACCTTTATGGAAGAGGGCGTTCGTAACGGCGTGACCTACCTCTATGGCGAAGGCGGCCCGCGAGGTGGCGCCTACGGGGCCTGACATCTCAGCCCGGTCTTGACACTGCCGGAAACCCCTGCCTAGGATAAATCCGACTGGCATTGTCGGATTTATCCGGGGTGGGGGACATGACGCAGAAAACACACGAGGTTCACGGACTCAACCGGCGGCGGCTGCTCGGCGCGATGGGCGCGCTCTCGCTCGCCGGGCTGCCGCTGCGCGCGTTGGCGCAGGACGCCACGCCCGGCGCCACGCCGGCGGGCGGCTGGACGTTCACCGATGACGCCGGGGTGACGATCTCCCTGCCGGAAACGCCGCAGCGCGTGGTGGCCTACGTCAACCTCGCCGCCGCGCTGGATGACTTCGGCGCCAAGCCGTTCGGCTACTTCGGCCAGCCCCTGCGCCCGGATGGCACGCGTGAGACCATCGCCGGCGATATGGATCTGGAGGGCATGGTCTCCATCGCCCCGGATTACGGAGCGTTCGATATCGAGGCGCTGGTCACCAATGATGTCGATCTCATCGTGACCGACATGTGGGAAGACCCGCCGACCTTCTGGGGCATCGAGCCGGACGGTATCGAGCAGATCACCGCCGTCGCCCCAATCCTCAACCTGTGGTTCATCGGCCAGCCGGTGACGCAGACCATCGACCGGGTGGGGGAGCTGGCCGTGGCGCTCGGCGCGAACCCGGACGACCCGCAGGTAGCCGCCGATCGCGAGGCGTTCCTCGCCGCCGAGGCGGACCTGAAAGCCGCCATCGCCGTGAAGCCGGGCCTGAAGGTGGCCTTCGCCTCCGGCACGCCGGACGACGCCTTCTACATCGGCAACCCGAACGTCAACGCGGACCTCTTGTACTACGCGTCCCTTGGCCTCGATATCGTGGCGCCGGAGGACCAGTCCAGCTTCTTCGAGGAGCTGAGCTGGGAAGAAGCCGGCAAGTACCCGGTCGATCTGCTGATGATGGATGACCGCCAGTGGAGCTCCCCGCCGGAGGAGCTGGTGGCGCAGGTCCCCACCTTCGCCGCCCTGCCTGCCGCCAAGGCCGGCGCGTTCGGCGCGTGGGCCTCCGAGTGGGTGCCCAGCTACCCCGGCATGACCCCGGTGCTGGAGCGCCTCGCCGAGCTGGTCCGCAACGCCGACCCGGACATCGTGCCGTAGGCCATCCCTCGTGTCTCGACCGAAGTGGAGAGATCTCGTTCCTGTGACAGCGACGAGGTCTCTCTACTCCGGCCGAGACACGGGTGTTCGCCTGACCCATGAGGAGCGCTCTCATGAACCACCACCCCGCGATCTGTTCGCGCCGCTCATTGCTCGCCGCCGGGGCCGCGCTGGCGCTGGCCGCCCGGCTGCGACCCGCCGCCGCGCAGGATGCCACACCTGCCGCCAGCGGTTGGACCTTCGTTGATGGCGCCGGCGATACCATCTCCCTGCCGGCCATGCCGGAACGCGTCGTCGCCTACCTGCCGCTGGCTGCTGCGCTCTGGGATTACGGCGTGCGCCCCGCCGGGATCTTCGGCGCCGCCACGCGCCCGGATGGCACGCCGGAGGTGTACGCCGGCGATGTCGATCTGGCGAGCGTCGTCAACATCGGCGAAACCTACGGTGAACTCGATCTGGAGCGGCTGATCGAACTGGACCCGGATCTGTTCGTCAACGACATGTGGGCCCACCCGCCGGACATCTGGGGGCTGGACGAGGACGCGCAGGCGCAGTTGCGGACTATCACGCCCATCGCCCAGATCCTCTACGTCGAGCAGCCAGTGACCGACACCATCGCCAGCCTCGAAATACTGGCGGGCCTGCTGGGCGCCGATCTGGACGATCCGGAGGTCGTCGCCGAAAAGGCCGCCTTTGAACAGGCCAGCGCCGAGCTCAAGGCGGCTATCGACGAGAAGCCGGGCCTGAAAGTGCTGGTGATGTCTGGCACACCGGATACCGGGCTGTACGTTTCCAGCCCCCGCCAGTCTGCCGATCTCATTTATTTCCAGGAACTCGGGCTGGAGATGGTGGAACCGGAGAACACGACGGAGTTCAACTACTGGGAAGAGTTGAGCTGGGAGCAGGCCGGCAAGTACCCGGTCGACTTGTTCCTGATCGACTCCCGGCAGTGGAGCTCTACCGGCGAGCAACTGGTGGCGAGCGTCCCCACCTTTGCCGCGCTTCCCGCCGCCAGGGCTAGGCAGTTCGCCGGCTGGGATATCGAGTACGTCCCCAGTTACAAGGGCTTCACCCCGGTCCTGCAACGGCTAACCGAGGCGATCCGCAACGCTGATCCCGATATCGTGCCGTAATCCGTTCCCCCGTATCTCAACCGCAGCGGAGCGATCTTGTCGCTGTCACCTGAACGAGGTCACTCCACCGCAGTCGAGATGCGTTTTTTCCTTCTCCCATGAGGAGTGTCACCATGAACTACCTACCTTCCCCCTGCTCGCGACGCGCACTGCTGGCGGCCGGGGCCGCGCTGGCGCTGGCTACGCGGCTTCGACCCGCCGCCGCGCAGGACGCCACACCCGCCGCCGGCGCGTGGACCTTCGTCGATGGCAACAACGAAACCATCACCCTCCCGGCCATGCCCGAGCGCGTGGTGGCGTATGTGGGCGAGGCCGCCGCGCTGTGGGACTACGGCGTCAGCGTCGTTGGGATCTTCGGGCAGCCCCTGCGCGATGACGGATCGCGGGAGATCTACGCCGGCGACCTCGAGCTGGAGGGGCTCGTCAACGTCGGCGAGGTCTACGGCGAGCTCGACATGGAGAAGCTGATCGAGCTGAAGCCGGATCTGTTCGTCAATGACATGTGGTCGCATCCGCCGGATATCTTCGGTCTGGATGCGGCCGGGGAAGAGCAGCTGAAGTCGATCACCGCGGTGATCCAGATTCTCGCCATCGAGCAGCCCGTCACCGACACCATCGCCAGCCTTGAAACGCTGGCGGGCTTGCTGGGCGCCGATCTGGAATCGCCGCAGGTCGTCGCGGACAAGGCAGCCTTCGAGGCGGCCAGCGCCGAGCTGAAGGCCGCCATCGCCGAGAAGCCGGGCCTGAAGGCGCTGACGATGTCCGGCTCTGCGGATCGGTCGATGTGGGTTTCCAGCGCGCGCCAGTCCGCTGACCTCATCTACTTCTCGGAGCTGGGGTTGGATCTGGTCGAGCCGGAGACCACCACCGATTTCAACTACTGGGAAGAGCTGAGCTGGGAGCAGGCCGGGAAGTACCCGGTGGACCTGTTCCTGATCGACTCTCGCCAGCAGAGCGCCACCGGCGAGCAACTGGCGGCGAGCGTCCCCACCTTCGCCTCCCTGCCGGCGGCAAAGGCCGGGCAGTTCGGCGGGTGGGACATCGAGTACGTCCCCAGCTACAAGGGGTTCACCCCGGTCCTGCAGCGCCTGACCGAGGTGATCCGCAACACCGAGGTGCTGGAGAAGTAGCCCTCCGGCCCCTTTGACGATGCCCCCCTCGCCCCCCACTTTCGCAAAGGGCGAGGGGTTTGGGGGTGAGGGTTCGTCGCTACTCGACCCCCACGACCTCCACGTCAATATTCCCCTTCGTGGCCCGGGAGTAGGGGCAGCGGACGTGCGCGGCGTCCGCCAGCTCCTGCACCTGCGCCAGCGGCAGCCCCGGAATCGCCACCGTGATCTTCCCGGCCAGCGCGTAGCCTGAATCATCCGTGGCCGGACCCATCGAAACCGTCGCGGTCACCACCGATTGCGAGACATCCACATCCGTGCCGCGCGTCGTCGCGATCAGCGCGCCCTGAAAGCAGGCCGCCCACGCCGCCGCGAAGAGCTGCTCCGGGTTGGTCCCCTCCGGCGCGCCATTGAGCTTCGGCCGCCGCAACTGCACATCCAGCACGCCGTCATCGCTGACCGCGTGGCCTTCGCGGCCGCCGGTCGCCGTCACCGTCGTCGAGTACTGCGGCGTAATCGTCACCATCGTCGTCGTCCTCTCTGTGTCCCGTGGCCCGGCCGCCAGCGCGCGCCGGCCCTGCGGATCCTGCCGGCCAGCATGCCCGCCCCGGCGCCTGCGGTCAAGCGTGCCCACTGTGGACCTGCCCATCTCCCTGATCAGCCCACATGAACCCCTCCACGGAGTTCGCCGTCTCGATGCCGTCCCGACCATGCGCAGACCGGCCACATGGGTAAGGCCTGCCCGGGGCAACGGCGCCAACTCTCCGCC
>JASGGF010000012.1:0-32057 GCA_047605145.1 Thermomicrobiales bacterium
GTGAGCGGCGCGGAGATGACCACCACGTCTGACTGCCGCAGCAGATCGGGTAGGCGGTCCATACCCCAGACCGCATCCACGTACGGGGCGTCTGCCGCCGGGTGGGCGTCCACCGCGATCACGTTCATCTCGAAGCCGCGCGCCCGCTGGGCGACAGAGCGGCCAATGGCGCCGTAGCCGATGATGCCCATGGTGCGCTGATAGATCTCATGGCTGGTGTAGTAGATATCGCCCCACGCCCAACGGCGCTCACCCTGCGCGGTGAGGCAGCGGTCGAGGTGGCGGGTGAGCGCGAAGAGCAGGGCGAAGGTGTGCTCGCCGATGGATGGGCCGTGCGCGCCGCGCGTGTTGGTGAGCACGAGATCGCTGGCGACGAGGTCCGGCATGTGCTGCAGGAAGTTCACCCCGGCGCTGGGGGACTGGATCCACTTTAGCGCCTTGCCCTGCTGGAGCACCTCGTCGGTGGGGAAGCCGTAGAAGACCTCGGCGTCGCCGATCTCCGCGGCGAGTTCGGCCGGGGTGGTGGTCTTCACCAGCTCCAGACCGGGGATATCGAGATCATCCAGCATGCCGAAATGCTTGTACCCTTCGGTTTTCGTGAGCACGACCTTCATTGGTGCCTGCTTGCTCCCTGTGGGGCGTCGCCGCCCGCGTGGCCCGGCCTCTGGCGCCGGCGTCTGCGGCGGCAGGGTACCGCGATTTGCCAATGCCTGCCGCGTGGTACTTTCGCGGGATGACGATGGTCCCTGAGCCTGCTGATGTGTCCGCAGTCCCGTCTGAGGTGGCGCCGTGGTTGGCGCGCTGGGCGCTGACGCCCGACGGCGCCGCGATCCGCACGCCAACCAGTCTGGTGCAGCCAGTGCGCTGGCGCGGTGAGCCGGCGATGCTGAAGGTCGCGATGGTCGAGGAGGAGCAGCGGGGCGGGCAGGTGCTGGCCTGCTGGGCTGGGGACGGGGCGGCGCGCGTGATGGCGATCGAGGCCGGGGCGCTGGTGATGGAGCGCGCCAGCGGGCCGCGCTCGCTGGTCGCGATGGCGCAGGGTGGCGAGGACGACGCGGCCAGCCGCATTCTGTGCGCGACCGCCGCCGGCCTGCACCGGCAGCGCCAGCCCTGCCCGGCCGCCTTCCCGCTAGAGCCGTGGTTCGCCGATCTGGCGCCCGCAGCGGCGCGGGAGGGGGGCATCTTGCGAGCGTCTCATGCCGCCGCCACCCGGTTGCTGGCGGAGCCGCAGGAACCGGCGGTGTTGCACGGCGATCTGCACCACGGCAACGTGCTCGATTTCGGGGAACGTGGCTGGTTGGTGATCGACCCCAAGGGCTTGTATGGCGAGCGCGGCTACGACTTCGCCAATATCTTCTGCAACCCGGACGCCGCGGTGGCGCTGACGCCGGGCCGGCTGGCGCGGCAGGCGGATGTGGTGGCGGAAGCCGCCGGGCTGGAGCGGGCGCGGCTGCTGCAATGGGTGCTGGCGTACGCGGGGCTCTCGGCCGCGTGGTCGCTGGAGGATGGCGACGACGCAATGCTGGCGCTGGAGGTGGCCCGTTTGGCGGCTGCGGAGTTGGCGAATCAGCATCAAATCGATTTCTCAAACCCGTGATTCAAGAAAATCAATATGGATATTGACATCCTTGATTGCGAGGCGTACATTGTTGGCGTGCGAGGCCGAGGCCATCGCTGCTAACAGGATTCGACCCGCCAGTGCATCAGGGAGTCGCTGATGAACCACGACACAACCATCCGGGAGGCGCCATGACGACCTCCACCTATCCGGCGCCGGGACGCTGCCCCGTCTGCAGCCACGAGCTGCAGGTGACGCGGTTGCAGTGCGGCCATTGCCAGACGCAGCTGGAGGGCCGCTTTCACCTCGGGCGTTTTCAGCGCCTCTCCAACGAGCAGTTGGCGTTCCTCGAAGTGTTTGTCAAGAATCGCGGCATCATCAAGGATGTTGAGGCCGAGCTTGGGATTTCGTACCCCACGGTGCGCGCCCGGCTGGATGATGCCCTGCGCGGCATGGGCTTCCCGGCGGGCGGCGAGGAAGACCCGCGCGTCTCCCCGCGCGATGCGCGCAATCAGGCGCGCGATGAGCGCCGCCGCATTCTGGAGGCGCTGAAGAACCAGCAGATCTCCCCCGAGGAAGCCGCCCGCCAGCTGGCCGGCTAACAGGCCACGCGCCCGTGGGGCGCGGCCGGCTGCGGGGCCACGAGAACGGCGCTGTTCCTGCCCCCACCCAATCTCGAATCACCACCAGACAACCCGAACCGGAGGACCCTGATGAGCGATCACCGCATCTATCTGGACAACGATGGCCAGGCGAACATCACCATTGACTCGTCACAGGCGCTGCTGCTGCACGTCGATAACCCGAACGGCAACCTGACCGTGCTCGGGACCTCGCGGGATGACGTGCTGATCACCGCCGAGGGGTATGACGACCATCACGATGGCGAGGGGCTGGTCACCATCGAGGCGCAGGGAAACAGCATCTCCGTGCGGCCGGGCGGTAGCCCGGCCCGGGAGCCGTTCGACCTCAGTGGGGATCTGGACCAGGTGCTGCGGCAGGCAGCTTCGTGGCTGACCCGCGCCGCGCTGCGCCGCCTCGATTGGCCGGACCTGACGGTGGAAGTCCCCCGGCACGTGGCCTGCCGCCTGGCGACCCACGCGGCCTCTGGCGATATCCAGGTGGAGGAGGTTTCCGGCGAACTGGTGATTCGCGCGGCCTCCGGCGATGTCCACCTCTCTCGGGTGCTGGGGCGGCTGGATGTGCAGACGGCCAGCGGCGATCTCACCGTGGAGGAATCCGCCATCGGCCTGACGGTGCGCGCCGCCAGCGGGGATGTCCACCTGAACGAGTGCGTGCTGGAGAGCCTGAACGCCTCCACCGCCAGCGGGGATGTGTTCCTGGAGGGGACACTGCGCGGCGCCCCGCACGGACGCATCAACACGGCCGCCGGGGATGTGCACCTGAATCTGGAGCAGCCCGAGGGGAGCGGCATGACGCTGAGCTTCCGCACGGTTGCGGGGGATGCGCACGTCGAATCGCCGTTCCAGCGAGTGGGCCAGCGGCGCTGGCAGCTGGGGAATGGCGAGGGGCCACAGGTGGAGGTGAACACGGTGGCGGGGGATTTCCACGCTGAGGCGTCGTTCACCAATCGCCCCTTTGCCGCCGAATACGCGCCAATGCAGGCGATTATCGTGCCGCCGGCGCCCCCGGCCCCGCCCACACCGCCAACGCCCCCGACGCCTCCCACGCCGCCCGTCTGGGAGGATGCGCCACGCAACAGCCAGCGGAGCGAGACGCCGCTCGATGCGGCGTGGCCCGCTGCATCGGCGTTCGCGCCAGAGCCGCCTGCCTTCGATTTCGCCACGCTGGAGGACGCGCCCGATGCGCCGGGCGCTCCTGATGCATCCGATGGCCCGGCGCCAACCGCCCAGCGTTCCCCGGCGGAACTGGAGCGCATCGCGCTGCTGGAGGCGGTGGCGCGCGGGGAGCTGGATATTGAGGAGGCGCTGCGCCGCCTCGATTCCCCGGAAGCGGCAAACACCTGATCACGAGCGCGCGCCGTTGCGCACAGGAGAGCGACGATGAACCATTCACTCTGGGAACTTACGGCGTACACCCGTCACCATCACCGGGAACTGGAGGCCGAACGCCGCAGCTGCGATGACCTGTCGCTGCTCCCGGCCCACGACACGGTGCGCGTGCTGCGGCAGGCGCTAGGGCTGCGGCTGATCGCCGCCGGGCGGGCGCTGGCGGGCGCCGAAGGGGTGCGGGAGATGGCCCGGTCCGCGCGCCCGGCGCTCTGAGCGCGCGGTGGAGGAGGTGCTGGGCGGATACGCAGACCCATCCCAGTTCGACGCTTTCCTGGCCGATTGGGAGGCGATCCTGCAGCGCCGCGTGGCCGAGGCGGTGGCGACCCTCGAAACGGTCGCCGGGCTGGAGGGACTGCTGCTGGTTGGAGGGCTGGGACGCGGCGCGCCGTGGCCGCTCTCCGATATCGACCTGATCCCCATCTACGCCGATACCCACGCCGAAGCCGCCGCCGCCGAGATCGAGCGGCGGCGGTTGGCGTTGCGGCCGCGCTGGCTGGCGGAGGGGTGGTGGAGCGGCCTCGATATCGGCCGCCTGCGCTTCACGGTCGGTGAGGTGCGGGACGCGCTGGCTGCGGGTGACGCGTCGCCGGCGTTGTTGGCGGACGACCGCTGGTATCACAGCATGGACAAGGGGTACGGCAGCCGGGTGTTGCTGGACCGCGCCGGGGTTGCGGCGCCGCTGGCGGGCTGGTTTACCGCCCGCCGCTTCACGCCGGCGGTGGTGGAGGTCCGGTTGCAGCGCGAACAGCGTGAGCTGACGGCGGCGCGGCGCCGCTGCGAGGCTGCGGTCGCCGCGGGCGAGTGGCTGGGCGCGACGGTTGTGCTGCGGGACGCGGTGAAGTGGGCGCAAACGCTGCAGTTGGAGCGCTGGAGCGAGCGCGACAATTCGCAGGGGCGGCTGGGAACGCGCTTCGCGGTAGCGGCGCGGGCGCACGGCGCGGGCGAGCTGGTCGCGACGCTGCACGCGCTGAGCGAACTGGAGGAGGCCACGGTGTGGGTGCGGCTGGCTGCCGCGCCGGACTGGGTCCATGAGCGCCACGACCGCTCGCTGCGTGCCCGGTTACGCGTAGGCGAGCCCGTCACGGCGCTGGATGACGCGCGGGACACGCTGCGGGTGTGCGCACTGTACGGCGCCCGGTATGAGGGGGCGCCGCCGTACCCGGCGTGGTTGGCGGTGCTGGATGCGGAGAAGGCGCGGGCGCGGGTGGGGCTGCTGGGCGAGGTGGCGCGGGTTCTGAGGTGATGTCGTGCGCCACGCTGATTGGTCTGTCTCGGGGCAGGAGTTCCCGATGCCACCACCATCTCCCGATGTCATCCCGACGCAGGAGGGATCGGCCATCCCCACCCTCGCCACCCAGACCACACTCCGTTTACTGCCACTACCGCGGCGTGCCGAAATCGTGTCATCCCGAGCGAAGTCGAGGGATCTCACCGTTGACGTATGCGTGAGGGCGGACGAGGTCTCTCCACTTCGGTCGAGACGACACGAGTTTTGCATGCCGCTTCAGCGTCGTGCCTCATGCCCTTCCGCCGGTGCTCCCTCCGCGTCGGCGCCGGGGGCGGGGAGGAGGGCGTCGTGACCCTGGAGTTGGGGGTGGTCGGTCCCTCGTCTGCGGACTCGGGACGACATCGTGGTTGGGGGGCAGGGGTGGAGAGCGGAGCGCGGCGTGAGGGTGGCGGACGCCGTTTGCTCCCTCCACCCACCTCGCAGTGGTCCAACGTGAGGCGAGGGGGAGTGCGGCGCGTCGTGACTGGGAGGCGAGATCTCTCGACAAGCGCGAGATGACAGGGGAAGTTGGGGGTGCTCGCGTGAGGTCATGACTGGAGGCGAGGTCCTTCGACGAGCTCACGACATCACGCGGAGGCAGCGGTGCTCGCGTGAGGTCGTGACCCGCGAGCGAGGTCCTTCGACGGGCTCAGGACACCACGCGGAGCGGGCAGCGACTGCGGAGCGATCTGTACTGAGGCCAATGAGTAGCGCCGGAGGCGGCAGGCCGCTCCCGGCGCGGTGGTTACGCCGGGCGGGTATCCCAGCGGAAGAAGCGAACGGCGATGACCATGGAGACGACGAAGAAGGCGAGCAGGATGAGGAGATCGCGCCAGATATCGCCGAAGCCGCCGCCGAAGGTGATCGGCTCGCGCAGGGCGTTCACGAGGTAGGGCAGGGGCAGGATCTTCGTGATCGGCTGCAGCCACGAGGGCGCGTTCTCCATGCTGAAGAAGATGCCGGAGAGGAAGAGCATGGGGAAGGTGACGAGGTTGGCGTAGCTGGCGGCGGTCTCGGTGTTCGGGGCGATGCCGGAGATGGCGAACCCGATGGCGAGGAAGGCCAGCGCGCCGATGAGGATGGCCACTAGCGTGACGATGAAGTTGCCGCGCAGGTGCAGCCCGAAGAGCGCCCACGCCATGCCGAGCAGGATGACCGCCTGCATCACCGCGATCAGCAACTGCGAGATGATGCGCGCCAGAATGAACGAGGTGAGTGGGAAGGGCGTGACCCGGACGCGGCGGAGGATGCCCTTTTCGCGGTAGGTGACGAAGCCGGTGGCGAGGCCGATGACGCCGGAGTTCATCAGGCTCATGGCGAGAATGCCCGGCGCGAAGAGATCCATGAAGGAGACGTCCTCGCCGGTGACCGCCTGTTCGGTGATCTGCAGCGGCGGGGAGTCATCGGCGGCGCCCACCAGCACCTGCCGCATCACGCCCATGGCGACCTGCGAGACGGGGCCTTGCGTGGCGTTGTAGTAGAGCGTGACGGCGGGGAGCTCGGTGCCGCTGCTGTCCGCGAAGACGGCGACCACGCCGCGGCTGCCATCGGCGAGGGCCTGTAGCTCCTCGTCCTGCGCGCCTTGGGTGACGGTGAAGGTGGGGCTGTCCGCCATGGTCTGCACGACGCGGTCGCGGTAGGCGGATTCGGCGCCGGTGACGCCGATATCGAAGTGGACGGTTTCGCCGCGCCCGAAGACCACGCCGAAGATGACGATGAAGAGGGCTGGGAAGGCGAGGTTCCAGAAGAGGGCGGCCCGGTTGCGCAGGCTCATCGTGATGTTGGCGCGCACCATCGCCAGCAGGGCATTCATGGCAGTTCCTTTGTTGTGGGGTGGCTAGCCACGGCGGCGGCGTCCGCGGCGGCCGGTGGTTTCGGCGGTGGGAGCGTCTGGCGCGCCTTCGTAGAGGCGGCCGGTGCGGGCGAGGAAGACATCCTCAAGGGTAGCCTGCGCCGAGCCAAGCCCGGAGAGGGTGACGCCCTGCTCGCGGGTCAGCTCCAGCAGGGAGATGAGCGTGGTCTGCGCGTCGGTGGTGCGCAATTCCAGCAGCTCCTGCTCGCCGTGGGCGCGGATGCCGGCATCGATGACCGCCGGCAGGGCGGCCAGTTGGGCGCGGGTCAGGGCCTGCCCCTTGATCTCGGCCCGGATCGTCGCTTCGGCGCCGAGTTCGCGGATCAGGGTGCGCGGGGTGTCGCAGGCGACGACCTCGCCGCGGTCCATGATGGCGATGCGGTCGCAGAGTTGCTCGGCTTCTTCCATATAGTGTGTCGTCAGGACGACGGTTGTGCCGGCGTCGCGGATATCGCGCACCGTTTGCCAGAGCGTGCGCCGGGCGGTGGGATCGAGGCCGGTGGTGGGCTCATCGAGGAACGTGATGCGCGGCGAGTTCACCAGCGCCAGCGCCAGCGCCACACGCTGCTTCTGACCGCCGGAAAGCGCGTCGATGCGGGAACCAGCCTTCTCCTGCAACCCGACCAGCGCCAGCAGGTGCTGCACGCGCTGCGGCGAGGCATCCGCGCCGTAAAGGTGGGCGAAGAGGGCGATGATCTCGGCGGCGCTGAGGTAGTCGAAGAGGGCGGTGGATTGCAGCTGTACTCCGATGACGCGGTGGACCTGCTCCGCCTGTGTGACCGGGTTGAAGCCGGCCACGCGTAGTTCGCCGCTGTCTGGCGCGCGTAACCCTTCGAGCATTTCAAGCGTCGTGGTTTTACCGGCCCCGTTTGGGCCGAGGATGCCGAAGATTTCGCCCGGCCAGACCGTAAGGTCGATCCCGGCGACGGCGGTGGTCTCGCCATAGCGTTTGACGACGTCACGCATGGCGATGATGGGTTCCCGGTTCGGCAGGCTTGCCGCGGCGGCGGCTGCGCTGGATGTGTTCGTCTGGTTCAGCCTTTCGCGTTCGCTCGTTCGCGCGTTCCGCGAACGGTATCGGCGGCAGCGACTATAGCGGCGCCATGGCGGTGACGGCGAGTACGCTGCCGCAGGCAACCCCCGCAACAGTAATTCAGCGTACCCGTCACCGCGCAGGGTCGCATGACAAGGAGTAGGCATGCCTGTGTCTTCAACGGCTTCCACGGTTTCCCCGCGTTCGCGCATTTTCCGGCGGCGCAACACGGCGCTCGCGTTCGTGCTGGGTGGCGCGCTGCTGCTGGCGCCGGCCGCCGCGTGGCTGGCGCCAAGCCCGGCGGCGCTGGCGCAGGATGGGGCCGCGCAGGAAGCCAGCGGCACAGAGGTGATTGCGCAGGGGGTGACCCGCCTGCCCAAGGGCACGGTGGCGTGGCTGCTGAACCGGGATGATGTGCCCGGCGGCGAGGGCGCGCCGGTTTCCAGCTTCCCGCTCGGGTTCGGGCTGACCGATGCCGGCGCGGTCGAGGTGCGCGATGACGATGGCGGCACGCTGGCGGTGCTGGACCGGGGTGAAGGCTACTTCCTGCCGGTGGGCAAGGGCGGCAGCCTACTGAGCCGCGATGCGGACGCCGCCGGGCTGTACGTGGTGCTGCTCGTTTCGGGCGACGCGGCGGCGGCGGGAACGCTGCCGGGCACGGTGGTTGGCGATCCGTTCAACACGCCGGATTCGCGCGATGTCGAGCTGGAGCTGCGGCGCGGCGTGCTCCGTGGCGACGACACAGCGACGCTGCCGGTGGCGGTCTCCCAGACGCCGAGCCTGCTGCTGGTGACCGGCGGCACGGCCAGCCTGACCGGGCCGGATGGCCAACCGGTGGAGATCGGGACCGGGCAATACGCGCTGCTGGCCGCCGGCGTGACGGTGGGCAGCGCCGATGGCAATGCCGCCGAGTTCGTGGTGGCCTCGATTGGCGACACCGTGACCGCCGGTAAGAACGCCTCGGATGACGGCGCGGCGAAGACGAAGAAGACCACCGGCAACGCTGGCGCGACTGGCGGCGGCGGTGGCGGCGGTGGCGGTGGTGGCCGCAACAACTCCGGCGGCGGCGGCGGCAATGCTACGGGCGGCGGCGCGGAACAGGGCGCCGATACCGGCACGCCAACTGCCGAGAAGGAAAAGAAGAATAAGGACAAGAAGAACAAGAACAAGGACCAGACCACGGACGAGACCGCCGGCACCCCGGCCCCGGTGGAGGCTCCGCAGGACACCACCCCGGCCACCCCGACGCCGGAGGACACCTCGACGGATGACTCCTCCGAGGACGAGGACATCGTGATCGTGGATCAGGACGACACCGAGGTCGATGACTCGACTGGTCAGGACGCGACAGACCCCGGTACGGACGACACGCAGGTGGTGGAAACCCCGGTGACGGAAGAGCCGGTGGTTGAGGAACCGGTGACCGAAGAACCGGTCGTTGACGAGCCGGTGATTGAAGAGCCAGTCACCGAAGAGCCGGTGACGGAAGACCCTGTGGTGGACCAGCCTGCCGACGACACCACGGTGGATCAGCAGACAGCGGCTGATCAGACCGAGGAGCCGGTGGTCGTCGAGGAGCCGGTGGTGGTGGATCAGGCGGACGCCGCCACCGAGGAGATCGTGGAGCAGGCGGCTATCGACGAGACGGTGGTGGAGCAAACGGACGGGACGGACGACACGACAGTGACGGACCCGGCCGCGAACCCGTAGCTATGGTCGAAGCGGTAGGGGTTCCCGCGCGCTTGCCGCCGCTTGCCCCGGATTCTCCGCTCGGTGACAATGTGCAGTCAGTCCGTCGCAGCGAGTACCTGGTGAAGCCGGGCCATGGCCAACGATCCGGACGCGGCGCACGATCACGACCGCGACCATGACGACGAGCACGACCACGAGCACGGCCCCGAGGGGTCGCGTCCGCATCGCCGGCGTTTTCTGCACCGGATGGCGTGGGCGCAGGCCATGCTGCTGCTGCTCGTGGTGGTGCTGGCGTTGCCCATTGCGTTCCGGAGCATGGGGATTCAGCTCACGGACAGCGAGGTGCGCACGCTCTACCTCTTCCCCGAGGGCTCCGCGGTCTCGGCTCACGATGTGCATGAGGAAAACAAGTCCGAGAGTTTCTACAACGTCGCGGTGATCGATATCGACGAGGGCGCCGGCAATGTGACGCTGGCGATCTCCGGGCAGCGCGTCTGCCCGGAGGCCTGCCCCACCATGAAGTTCAATCTGGTGTCGCTGGATGATGACGCGGATATCCGGCGGGCGCTGCCGCCCTCGGTGCCGATGGTGGTGCAATCCAGCGATCAGGTGTTCAGCGCCACGGCGCAACTGCCCCTGCGCGGCCAGCCCAGCAAGTATCCCTTTGACGACTACGAGCTCTGGCTCGGCATCTACGGCACGCGCACCGCGGACGGTGAGACGAAGCCGCTGACCGAGGACAACATCCGGGGCCACGCCTTCCTGACGGTCCAGAACCAGTTGCGGGATTTCACGATGGTGCCCCCTGTGCAGATCGATCCGGACCGCGCGCAATCCATCACGGATGTCATCGACTTCTTCGGCGTTCAGGAATTGCGGTTCACCCGGCCGATCCACATGAAGATTCTGACCGTACTGCTGCTGGTGTTGATCTCGGTGAGCGCGTTCACGGCGGTCGCGATGCGCGAAGTGAATGACCTGCTGGTGGGCGTGGGCAGCCTCGTCATCGGCATTTGGGGTGTGCGCTCCATTCTGGTGCCGCAGCCGATGTCGGTGGTGACGAGTGTCGATCTGACGTTGTCTGTCGTAATCCTGTTCGTGCTGCTCGGGTTACTGTTGCGCGGGGCACAACTGTTGCAACGCAAGGCAGAGATTCCACCGGTGCGGCGGCCTACCCGGAAGCCGTAGGCTTGGGCCCGCCGCGCCGGAGAGCCGCAGCACGCGATACGAAGGGGCCAACGGACACGTGACGACGACGAGCAGCACCACCACGCCGACAGGCGCTGCGCCAGAAGCGGCGCCGCAAGAGAAGCCGCACACGCAATCGGGGTTGCAGGGCATCATGGCGTCGCTCAAGCAGCGGCACGCCCGGCTGGTGGCGAGCAGTGTGCCATACGCCATCCTGGTGGAGATTGTTCAGGAGTTTCAGGAGTACCAGCCGTCCCTGCTGGCGCGGCAATCGGCCTACTCGCTGCTCTACGCGGTGCCATCGTTGCTGATCATGCTGATTTCGCTGGCGGCGATCGTGGACCAGAACACGGGCTCCAGCGTGTCCCAGCCACTGCAGAACTTCATTTCCACTGAGGCGCCGGACGACCTGCAGCCGCTGCTGAACGGGTTGGTCGAGTACGCGCTGGTGAAGACCACGCAGAACACGGCAGTTATCGCCGCGCTCGTGGCGCTGGGCATTGCCGTCTGGGGAGCCGCCGGGGGCATCGGGGCGATGATGTACTCCATCAACACGGTGTACGGCATCAAGGACACCCGCTCATTCATCAAGGGCACGCTGATCCGGGTTGGCCTGACGGTGCTGGGCGGGATCATGATGATCGTTGCCTTTATTCTGCTCGCGCTGGGGCAGGTGCTGATTGAACGATTGCCACGGCTTGGGGTCGATTTCGGCGCCCTCTACGCCCTGCTCTCGTCCGGGCCGGTGGTGGCGTTCTTCCTGCTGTTCGTCGGGTTGCTGCTGCTGTACAAGCTGGGGCTGGATTGCCCTTCGCACACGAAGTGGCTGTTGCCCGGCACGCTGCTGGCCAGCGTGGCGATTGGCGCGCTGGTGATCCTGATGGACCTGATCCTGACCTACAGCAACCCCGGCGCGGCCTACGGTGTGGCGGGGAGCGTGCTGATCCTGCTGTGGTCGCTGTACATGGTCAGCCAGATCTCGGTGATCGGCGCCATTGTGAACGCAGTGCTGGGGCGGCGGTATGACCAGAAGCTGAAGGAGGCGCTGTACCGGCGCCCGGCGGCGTTGGCCAGCAAGGACAAGATCGCCGTTTCCGTATACCGGTGAGTGGGACGCGCGCAAGGGGGCAATCGCGTGAAGCTGGGGCTCGGGCTGTACCGGCAGATGCTGACGCCGGAGAACTTCCGGTTTGCGCGGCAAGCGGGCGCGACGCACATCGTGGCCCACTGGGTCGATTACTTCAGCAGCGGGCCGCGCATTCCGCAGTCGCAAAGCCGGGATCAGGGCTGGGGCGTGATCCAGAATCAGGGCAAGCTCTGGTCCGTGGACGAGCTGACGGCGCTGCGCGAGGCGGTGGAGGCGGAGGGGCTGACGCTGGCTGCTATCGAGAACCTCGATCCCTCGCACTGGCACGATGTCCTGCTGGATGGCCCGCGCAAGGCGGAGCAACTGAAGGACGTGAAGACGATCATCCGCAACATGGGCGCGGCGGGCATCCCGGTGCTTGGCTACAACTTCAGCATCGCCGGGGTGTGGGGGCACGTGGTGGGGCCGTGGGCGCGCGGTGGGGCGGAGTCGGTCGGGTTCTCGGCGGAGCGCGGCCCCGCGCAGGCGCCGATTCCACGCGGGATGGTCTGGAACATGACCTACGACCCGGACGCGCCGGAAGGCGATATCGGCGAGGTGACGACGGAGCAGCTGTGGGCGCGGCTGGCGGAGTTCCTGCACGCCGTTGTTCCGGTGGCGGAGGAGGCCGGGGTGCGGCTGGCCGCCCACCCGGATGACCCGCCGTTGGACAGCCTGCGCGGCGCGGCGCGGCTGGTGAACCGACCGGAGCTGTACCAGAAGCTGCTGGACATCTACCCCAGCCCGAACAACGCGCTGGAGTTCTGTCAGGGCACCATCGCCGAGATGCACGGCGAGATGGGTGTCTACGAGGCGATTGAGCAGTACAGCCGGCAGGGGAACATCGCCTACGTCCACTTCCGGAATGTGCGCGGCAAGGTTCCGGAGTACCACGAGGTGTTCGTGGACGAGGGAGACGTGGACATGGTGGAGGCGCTGCGCATCTACCACCGCAACGGCTACGACGGGGTGATTATCCCCGACCACACGCCGCAGATGGAGTGCGCCGCCTCGTGGCACGCGGGGATGGCCTACGCGCTGGGCTGGATGCGCGGCACGCTGCGCTTCATCGAGGCGGAGTAGCGCGGATTCCAGCGAAACGCCCTCACCCCAACCCCTCTCCCGATGCGCGGGAGAGGGGCTTTTGCCTCGTGTCGGTGAACCACGTGTGTCATGGTGACGCCAGATTCCCACAGCGACGCCGCCGGTCGGCTCCCCTCTCCCGCGCAAGTACTTCGGGAGAGGGGCTGGGGGTGAGGGCTCCACGCCGTTTCGGGCGTTCCGGCGGCAATGCAAAGCAAGCGTTCTCGACAAGCTCAAGACACGGGGGAGAGGCTTACGGAGCGGGTGTGCCGGCCGGGCCGCCGCTCAGCGTGCCAGCGGGCGCGATCAGGAAGAGCGTGCCTTCCGCGTCGTCGTCGCTGTCGTTGCGGATTTCGCCGCTGACGCTGCCGGGCACCCACGCCACGTCGCCTTCGGTGAGGGTGGTTTCCTGCCCCGGCTGGATGACCTCGTAGAAGTTCGCGTCGTCCGTGCTGCCAGCGGCCAGCGCCTTCTCCAGCGTCTTGCCCCGGTTGACGCCCCAGAGCGCGCCATCGACGCGGATGGTGAACTCACCGGATTCGACGTAGATCATGCCGCCGCTTGGATCGTTGGGATCGAACGGGGAGGTGGTCCCCGCCGCCATCTCCAGATCGATCATGATCAGGTCGGCGTTGGCCGGGATCGCGACATCCGGTGCGAACCCGAGCGGGGTGAACGTGACGCCGGGCGTGTCCTGCGGCGCCTCGCTGGGTGGGGTGGCGTCCTGCGCTGCGACGCGCGGGGTGAGCTGGGTGGCGAGGCCAACCAGCAGCAGGGCGAACACGGCGAAAAACGACATGGTTCTGCGCATTCTGGGTCTCCGCATAGCACCAATTGGGGCGCGAATTGCCCCGCGCGCATTCTGCGCCGAAATTGGCGGATGTCTATGTGCAGAATGCTGCATTTTGTGGCCGGATTACGGCAGTTTGGGGGTGAGCCAGGCGAGGATGACGCCGGGATCCACCACGGCGAGGCCGAACGCGGCCTCGATTTCGGGCGCGCAGTTTAGCAGATGCTTCTTGTCAAAGGTCACCAGCGCATCAACGCCAGCAGCGAGGGCAGCGGCGACGACCGGGGCGTCTTTGACCTCTACGCTCTGTGCTACTTGCAAGATGAGTGCATCCGTGGGGATGCTCAGGCTCAGGCTCAGTTGCGCTAGCACACCATTGAGTTCAAGAGCGGCTGCCGGCGCCTTCTGCATCAGATTGCGCCGTGTTTCGTCCAAGACATAGGGGCTGACGTACCCATCACATCTCCCAGAGCCAATCATCTTCGTCAGGGCGCGCGCTGTTCCGCGATCTGAAAGCGCGGAGGCAATAAGCACGCTTGTGTCGAGGAAGACTCGCAGCGCGGCGTCTGCATGACGTTCCTTGTCAGTCACGACTTGTCGAGTTGGTTTAGGTCAATGCCGTAACGCTCGCGGAGTAAATCTCCCCGTATCTCCCGACCATCTTCGATGAACGTGTCAAGGTCGATGCCTGCTTCTCGGAGGGCCAGTCCCAGGCGATCAAGTGCATCATCGAGTTTCCGATTCGGCAGTGACAGAATGAGGCTGGATTCGGTCTCTTCGACCGGAAGGACATCGCCGGCTTCCAGATGTATTCCAGCAGGAAGCAAAACCAGTCCATCTTCCTGCACGATGGCGAACTTACGCTCAGCAGCCATGACCTTACTCCATTCGGTGTATCTCGCTGCCGTCTGTCGTCAATCTACTCTCCTTCCAGAAGCCGCGCCAGCTTGCCCAGCGAGATGCGCGTGCCGGTGGCGTTGTCTTCCGGGGGGATGCCGGGGGGCAGGTTATCGTGGTGGGAATGGAGGGTCGTGCCGCCGTTGGGGGCGTCGGTGAGGGTGTAGGTGATGATCATCTTGCCCTGCATGGCCGGGTCATCGGTTTCGAAGGCGAGGACTTGAACGACGCGTTTGTCCGGGACCAGTTCGGCGAACTGGCCGTGGTAGGTGTCGGTTTCGGCGCTGGTCTTGCCGGTGGCGCCGGGCGCGTCGTAGGTAAGGGAGACGCGGATGTGGCCGCCTTCGCGAGCGTCGAAGGTGTGGATGTCGCTGGTCATGCCGTCCGGGACCATCCACTGCTGGACTGCCGCTGGATCGAGCAGCGCGGCGTAGACGCGGGGGCGCGGGGCGGCGATGTGCTGGGTGATCTGGGTTTCGTTGGCGGCGGCATTGGGCATGGGTGTCCTCCTCCCGCTTCGCGGCGCAATGCGTGTGCCACGAAGCGAGAGGCGGGGTGGAGCGTACGCGGGCTCTCGACGCGCTCGAGAGACGAAACGGTGTGCGCGGCGGGTTACTCCCGCACGCGCGCGTTGCGGCCGTAGACGAAGAGCATGAGCAGGATGATGAGGCCGTAGAGGATCTGCTGGCCGGCGGGCTTGATGCCCACGATCTGGAGCACGTTTTGCAGCAGGACGATGGTGATGGCGCCGGCGATGGTGCCGGTGTAGCCGCCGGAGCCGCCGAGGATGGAGGTGCCGCCCACGACGACCGCCGCGATGGCGGGGAGGACGTACTGCTCGCCCATGCCGAGGTAGCTCTGCTGCGAGTAGCCGGTGAGCATCACGCCGCCGACGCCGGCGCAGAGGCCGCAAAGGGCGTAGGTCATCACCAGCACGCGCCGCACCGGCACACCGGAGAGGTATGAGGCCTTGGCGTTGTTGCCGATGGCGTACAGGCGCTTGCCGTACACCGTGCGCCGCAGCAGGAAGACCAGCCCGGCGCTGAAGAGCGCCCAGAAGATGAGCGCCCACGGCAGCACGCCGCCGATGCGGCCCACCGCCAGATCCCGCGCGAACCCCGGCGCTTCGCCCTGCGGCGTGCCGTTGGTGTAGACCAGCGTGAAGCCAGCCAGCACCGCGTTCATGCCGAGGGTCATCACCAGCGAGGGAATGCGCAGATAGGCGACGCCGAGGCCGTTGATTGTGCCGACCAGCGTGGCCGCGCCGAGCGCGATAATGGCGGCCGCCAGCACCGGCATCTGGACGCTGAGCTGCGTCAACAGGATCGCCGACAGGTTCAGGTTCCACGCCACCGATAGGTCGATGCCGCCGGTGAGGATCACCAGCGTTTGCCCGCCGGCGATGATGCCCAGATACGACGCCAGCACCAGTTGCTGCGTCAGGTTGCCGGGGGAAACGAAGCCCGGCGCCCGGATGGCCGCTGCCGCCAGCAGCAGCGCGATCAGCAGGTATGGAGCCAGGTACGAGCTGTTCTGCGCCAGCCAGGAGCGCTGGCGGGAAGGCGGCTGCACGCCGGCATCCGCCGCGGCGGTGGCGCTTTCCAACGTCGGGGAGTCGTTCGACATGCTCACAGGCGGTCCAGTCGGTTGCGCACGCGCAGCAGGCCGATGGCTCCCAGGGAGACGGCCACGAGCAGGATGGAGCCCTGCACCAGATCCTTGTAGAAGCTGCTGACCCCCTGGAACTGCAGCACGCTGGGGATGACGGCAATGACGTAGGCGCCGGCCAGCGTGCCCAGATAGGAGCCGGCGCCGCCGGCCAGGGACGCGCCGCCGAGCACAACGGCGGCGATGGAGTTCAGGGTGAAGATGGCGCCGCCGAGGGCGTTGCCAGTCGAGGTCTGCCCGGAGTTGATTAGCCCGGCCACGCCCGCCGCCAGCCCGGCCAGGGTGTAGGCGGCCAGCTTGGCGCGCTGGACATCGACGCCGGAGAGATACGCGGCGCCTTCACTGCTGCCCACCGCGTAGATGCGGGTAGCCAGCGGCGTGCGGCGGAAGATGATCCAGAAGATGACCAGCCCCAGCAGCACAAAAGCGGCCTTCGGGATCGGCAGCGACCAGGTGAGGCCGCCGGCGATGGTGGCCGGTTCCTGAAACGCGGTGCCGGAAATCAGGTTGGCGAAGTCGGGCGGGATGAAGCCGCCGGGTGAGGGGCGGATGTAAAGCGCGATGCCGGTCCAGATGGAGCCGGTGGCGAGGGTGACGATGATCGGTTGCAGGCGGCCGTAGGCGACGAGCGCGCCGTTGATGAAGCCGCCCAGCGCGCCGACGGCCAACGCGGCAAACACCGCCTTGACCATGCTGCCGCGCGGGTTTTCCTTCTCCGTGGTGGCGGAGGCGATGCTGTTGGTGAGGCTGACCATGGGGCCGATGGACAGATCAATGCCGCCGGTGAGCACCACGAGGGTCTGGCCGAGGCTGACCGCGGCCAGCGTGAGGCCCGAGTTGGCGATGGTGCGCTGCTCGCGCGGGCGGAACTGCGGTACGGCGGTGATGTAGGCCAGCAGGATGACCGCCAGCAGCGCCCAGACAAAGAGCAGGCGGCCATTCCGCGACACAAACGAGCGCGGGCGGACGACACGGTCCTGCCCGGTAGATCCGGTTGGCCCGGCGCCCTGGCCGCTGGAGGGCGCGCTGGCGTTGATGCTGGCCATCAGGCTCCTGTTCCTTTGCGCTTGCTCATGCCAGGGCCGCCGCCTGCGGCGCTTCCGCCAGGCCGACTGCCGCCGCCACCAGATTCGCTTCCGTCAGGGAGCGCCCGCGCAACTCGCGCGCGATGCCGCCTTCGTACATCACCAGCGCGCGGTCGCAGAGGCCGACGACTTCGGCGAGATCGGTGGAGAAGAAGAGGATGCCGTGCCCTTCGGCGGTCAGGCGGTGCATCAACTGGTAGATCTCCTGCTTCGCGCCGACATCGATGCCGCGAGTGGGGTCGTACAGCAGGTAGACATCGGCGTCGGTGAGCAGCCACTTGGCGATAGCGACCTTCTGCTGGTTGCCGCCGCTGAGGTAGCGCACCGGGATCTCTGGACCGGCCATGCGGATGGAGAGGCTGTCGCGCATCGCCAGCGTGTCGCGCTCCACCTCGGCGGACGAAACGACGCCGTTGTGCGAGACCGCCGGCAGTGTGGCCAGGGTGACGTTTTCATCCACCGGCAGCGGCAGGATCAGGCCCTGCGTCTTGCGGTCCTCCGGCACCAGCGCCAGCCCGGCCGCCATGGCGGCGCGGGGACCGGCCAGCCGGATCGGTTTGCCGCGCAAGGTGACATCGCCGGTCATGCCGATGTAGACGCCGAACAGCGCGAAGAGCAGATCGCCCTGGCCCTGGCCCTCCAGGCCGGAGAGCCCGACGATTTCGCCCTTGTGGATGGTGAAGCTGACATCCCGCAGCCGGTTCTCCCAGCCGAGGCCCTGCACTTGCAGCAGCGGCTCTTCCACGGCCGGGCGAGGTGGGCGGGGCGGGAAGGCCTCACGCAGGGGGCGCCCGATCATCAACTGCACAATATCGTCGTCGCTGGCGGTGGCGACATCGACGACGCCGACGCTCTGGCCGTCGCGGAAGATGGTGGCGCGGTCGCAGAGGGCGCGCACTTCGTCCATGCGGTGCGAAATGAAGACGACCGAGACACCTTCCTGCCGCAGCCGGCGCACCACGGCGAAGACCTGCTCCACCTGCCGCCGGTTGAGGGCGGAGGTCGCTTCGTCCAGGATGAGGACGCGCGGGGTTCTGCGCAACGCCTTGGCGATCTCGACGAGCTGGCGATCGGCCAGCGAGAGATCGCGCACGATGGCCCGGGGATCGATCTCCGAGAACTGCAGGCGGTCGAAGAGCGCGGCGGACTCCCGGTTCATACGCCGGGTATCGACCAGACCCAGCCGGGTGCGCGGTTCTTCTCCGAGAAAGATGTTCTCCGCGACGGTCAGGTCCGGCACCAGCGAGAGTTCCTGAAAGACGGGCACGATGCCCGCCGCCACGGCCTCCGCCGGGCTACGGAAGGCAATGGGTGATTCCGCCAGCGTCAGATCGCCGGAATCCGGCGCGTAGACCCCGCACAGAATCTTGACCATGGTGCTTTTGCCGGCGCCGTTTTCGCCCAGCAGAGCGTGGATTTCGCCTGGCTCGCAGGCGAAATCCGCCTGGCGCAGCGCGCGCACGCCGCCGAAGCGCTTTTCGATGGTGGTGGCGCTGAGGAGGGCCATGGCCGGCGGATGCTCCCGATCTGTTGGAAGGGACGCAGGGAACGGTGAGCGCCAGCAGGCTGACGCTCACCGTTCCGGGTGACGAGGGTGACGCTAGACCTGCTGCGCGTCCACCTCTTCGAAGGTCAGATTGACGCCACACTCCGGAATGGTGGTGGCGGTGAAGAAGTTGTCCGGGGCATCCGGGAAGACGTTGACGCCCGGGACCAGCTCGGCGGTGGTGGCCATCGGCAGCGGCACGGAGACCGCGGAAGGCACCGGCTCGCCCATGAGCAGGCTGAGGGCGGCCCGCATGGAGACGGCGACGAGGCCCGGAGTCTGCCCGATGGACAGGCCGTTGAACTCGTCCTTGTACTCCAGCATCTGCTTGCGGAAGCCGTTCTCTGCCTCGCCGGCGATCGGCGGAATGGGGATGCCGGCATCCAGGAAGGCGCGCACGACGCCGTCGGTGCCGCCCTGGCACCACACGCCGGCGAAGTCCGGGTTGGCGGCCAGCGCGGTGGCGGTGGCGGTCTGCGCCTTGCCGGGGTCCCAGTCGCCGACGACTTCGACGATGCTGATGCCGGGGTTGGCGTCCCAGACTTCCTGGGCGCCCGCGCGGCGCTCGGTGTCGACGCCGGTGCCCTGGACGCCGTTGACCATCAGGATCTTGCCTTCGCCGCCGGTCTGCTCGACCAGGAACTGGGCCAACAGGCGGCCCATCTCGACCTGATCCTCATTGACGGTGACGCCGGTGTCGATGGATGGATCTGGCGGCTCCGGGTGAACCGTGGTGTCGAAGGAGACGATGACGATGCCATCGGCGCGCGCCTGCTGCACCGTCTGCACCAGCGCCGTCGGGGTGTTGGCGAGGATGACGACGGCCTGGGCGCCGTTCGAGATCATGTTCTCGATGGCGGCCTGCTGCGCGGCGTCATCGCGGTCGTTGGTGACGGCGGTGAAGAAGTCCTGATCGATCAGGTCCGCAACATCGGGCGACTTGGAGTAGGCGTACGCCATCTTGATCATCTGGGTGCGCCAGACGTTGCCGATGTAGGAGTTGGAAACGGCGATCTTGTACGGGGGATCGGCCAGCTTCTCGTACTGGACCGTGGTGGCGCCGGGGAACGCCTTGTAGCAGGCAGCGGCATCAAACGTGCCGGCCGCCGCTGGGGTGGCATCCTGGGCCCGGGCGATCTGGCCGTAATAGCCGATGCCGCCCATGCCGAGGCTCACGGCGCCGGCGCCGATGGCCGCGCCGCGCAAGAGACCACGTCGATGTACGGGACGCCGCATGAACTGATCCATCGAGTCCTCCGTCTACCACTGACGGTCTGCGTCTCCACCATGGACACGCGCCAACCCCCCAGCATCCAGGCTGGCGGGCAAGAGGAACAGGAGTTGGCCGACGCATCCTAACAACGGGTCGGCAGATCGTCAACTGCAAGAACTTTCTGTCGGTGTACGTGCGACAAAATGATGGTGTGCGGTGCAAGGAGCTGCCTGCGCCAAGGTGGTTGCGGGTCGGAAGGTGCGCGTGTGCGACTCTACCGCGGTCCTTGTGATGTAAGTCCGACCTGTTCTGTCGGACTTATCCATTATCATCTCGCGTGGCTGAGAAGAGCCCAGTGCGTTATGCAAGAAGTCTCGCGTGGAGTTCGGTCGTGCTCGCACAGGACGATACTCAACCTGTCAGCCCGCGTTTGCAACAGCTCCGGGCGGAGCTGGACGGGGGCGATGCGGATGAGCCGGCGCGCTTCTGGGCCGAGGTGGCCGCTGCTGGAAGCCCGCTCATCGAACGGCTGCCGGATGATCCCGCCGCCTGTCTCGTGACCTTCCTCTGGCGCGAGACGGAGCCAATCGAGAACGTCGTGGTGGTCGAGGAACTGGGGGAGCGCGACCCGACGCTGCAATCAAAGCGGATGACGAAGCTGGCGGGGAGCGATGTCTGGTTCCGGACGCTGCGGCTGCGCTCGGACCTGCTGGGATCGTACCAACTGCTGACGAACGACACGTTCCGCAACCTGCGGCAGGACCCGGACGCCGAGTCGCGCTACGCCCGGATGCAGCGTGATCCGCTGAACCCGCACGGTATCGTGCCCGATCACCCAGTGCTGGGCGATATCACGGATTGGGAGCATGAAACGGCGCTCGTGTTGCCAGATGCGCCGGCGCTGCCGGGGATCCGGCCGCGAGCCGATGCGCCGCACGGCGAGGTGCGCGAGACCAGGTTCGCCAGCGCCATCATGGGCGCCGAGTACCGGCTTTGGATCCATCTGCCGGCTGATGACCCGGGTGACGCCGCTCCGCACCGGTTGCTGCTGCAGGTCGATGGTGAGTGGTGCGTGGGGATGCTCGATCTGCCGTGGCTCCTCGATAGCCTCCTGGCGGATGGCGCCATTCCGCCGCTGGTGACGGTGCTGATCGACACCCCGAACCGGGAGGGTGATCTGCCCTGCAACCCGGCCTTTGCTGATTTTCTGGCCGATGAGCTCATCCCCCACTTGCGCGAGACGTTTGCGATGGCCGAGGGGCCGCAGTCGGTGATCGCGGCGGGGCAGAGTTACGGCGGGTTGGCGGCAGCGTGGGTGGCGCTGAAACGTCCTGATGCGATTGGCAATGCGTTCTGCCAGTCGGGCGCCTTTTGGTGGGGGCCGGGACATGTGGATGGGCCAGACGCGCCGGAGCCAGAGCGGGGGGCGGACTTCGCGTGGCTGCCGGGCTACGTGGCGCGCGCGCCACTAGCTGATGTGCGGTTCTGGCTGGAGGCCGGGGTGCTGGAGGATCGGCCCTACAAACGCGTCCCCAGCCTGCTGAGCAGCAACCGGCATCTGCGGGATGTGCTGCTGGCGAAGGGGTACAACGTGGCGTACCGCGAGTTCCCGGCCGGCCACGATTTCCACGTCTGGCGCGGGCTGTACCCGGACGGGCTGATCCACCTGACGCGCGACGCGGGGTGACCTACTGCATGCGCTCCAGACCGGAACCGAGCGAGAGGCCGGTGAGACGTTCGTAGATTTCCACCACCTGACCTTCGCTCATGGCGGCGATGTAATCGGCAATGACGCGCAGGCGTTCGTGGTCGTGCTCGGCCATGTCCAGCATCTCCCGGTAGAACGGCGGGAAGATGTGGACATCGTGCGCAGAGAACGCGGCGTCGCGCAGGGTGGTGAAGAGCGCCCGGATCAGGCTGCGCTGGCCGTAGCGCTGGGAGGTGAGGGCCGGGCTGTTGATGACGTAGTACCAGGTCAGGCCCTTCAGCAATTGCACCTCGCGGTTCATGACGGGATCGATCACGACGGTGTAGACGCCATCGGGTTGCTGCTGGATGGAGACGGCGTTGATGTAGCGGCTGATCAGGCTGGAGGTGAAGCTGCGCAGGCGTGCGCGATCGAGCCGAGTTCCGAAGAAGGGGTTAGCTCCGGGGAAGGCGGCTGCTAATTCTTCGAATCGCTCTGCAAAGGCATCCTGATCGCTCCCGTGAATCCGCGTCCTCACGAATTCGGCAGCCAGAAAGCGGCGGCGTTCACGGTGGTCAGAGGCCAAACGATCGAGCGGAATGATCCCTGCCCGGAAAAAGTCGCTCATGTCGTGAACGGCGTAGGCGACGTCGTCGGCCCAATCCATCAGCGCGGCTTCGAGACACACCCGCTGGCCAAGTGACGGCGTCAATTCGCGGGCCCAAAGGAATTCCGCAGTTTCGGTGAGATAGGCTCCCCACTTGTTCGGTTTGGCGGCGTTGCTCCCGCGTTGCCAAGGGTATTTGAGCAGGGCATTCAGCGTGGCCCGGGTCAAGTTCAGCCCCGGTATCTCTGGATACCGTACACCGAGTTTGGTGACGATCCGAAACGATTGAGCGTTGCCTTCATAGCCATCTGGCAGCCCCGCCTCGATGAGGAGTTGGTCCAGTTCGGATTCGGCTACGTGTCCAAACGGGGGGTGACCAAGGTCGTGGGCAAGAGCGGCCGCTTCCACGACCGACGGATCGATGCCGCCAGCCGCAGCAATGACGCTTTGCTGATCGCTGCGTGCGAGAAGCGAGCTGGCGAGCCCTCGGCCAACCTGAGCTACTTCCAGGGAGTGCGTCAGGCGATTGTGGCTGAGAAACCGGTCATTCGGGGCCACGACCTGCGTGACCCGTCCAAGGCGTTGAAAGTTGGATGAGTAGATGAGACGATCCCGATCCTTCTCGAACGGGGTGCGCTCGTCTGCATAGGGTTTGCTGGGAAGCGTGTGGTGAAAGCGATCCTGCCGCTCTGCCACGGGCTACCGGCCAGCGGGCGCCAAGGTCAAGCGCCAGTTCTGCGTGAAGAACAGCCGGCCAGCATCAACCAGAAACCAGATGGCAGCCCGGGCCAGATCTTCGGAGTGGCCCTGGTCTTCCAGCTTCTGATACAGCTCGCGGGGAGGATATGGCTGCCCAGCCTGTTCCACGGCCGTGAGGATGGCGTCTTCGACCCGGCGCAGGTTGTCCAATTCCGCCTTCGTCACAACGATCATCCCCCAACGCGAAGCGGGCTTTTTCTGACCCGGATTGTAACGCATGGCGGTACGTCTATATTACGTGTCTATACGCCCGGTTGAGCGGAAAGGAGCCCGCCCATGCGTCAGACGGCGAAGCTGTTCATGAACGGTGGCAGTCAGGCCGTGCGCCTGCCGGTGGAGTTCCGGATGGCCGGCACGGAGGTGTTCATCCGGAAGGATGCCGAGACCGGCGAGGTGATTCTGTCTGAGAAGCCCCAGACGTGGGATGTTTTCTTTGCCGCGCGGGATGCTGCGCTAGCGGCAGGCGAGGTTCCCGACGATTTCATAGATCTGGAAGCACGGAAACGCGACATCCATGAACGAGATCCATTCGGGGAGTTGGGCGAGTGATCCGGTACATGCTGGACACGAACAGCGTTAGTCACCTGCTGCGCGGTCACCCCGCCGTCGATCGCGCCATCGCCGCACGCTTGCGCTCCGAGCTTTGCGTTTCGGCGGTGACCACAGGAGAACTGCTTGTCGGTCTGCACAAGCTCCCTGAGAATCACAGATTGGCAGCGGCCACTGAGCAATTTCTGGCACAGGTTGAAACCCTGCCTTGGGATATCGCGGCAGCACGTTCGTATGGAGCGCTTCGCGTTGAACTGGAAAGTCGCAGACGGCCTCTGGCTCCGCTGGATCTCCTGATCTCAGCGCACTCGCTTGCTGTGGGTGTCGTATTGGTCACCAACGACCAAGCGATGCTCCGGTTGCCTGACCTTCTCACTGAGGACTGGACTCGCGATCTCTGATGACGATGGGCAGATGGGCCCCCATGGAGGTCTCGACGTGGCCCCGGTGGATATGGCTCGCTGCGGGCGCGATTTGCCCCAATAACATGCCCACGACGAACGTGACCTTAACGGTATACCGAGCAAGCTTGATGACGCTGCGGGGTGAAGACAGGATTGTCGGGGCGTAGTAACGCGCAACTGAGGGCGGTCGCTACCCCTCGACCAGCAGCCGGTGATACGCCACGGCCTCGCGCTCCGGCATGGAGGCGATGCAGTCGGCGATGAGGCGCAGGGTGTCACCCGGGCCCGTTGCGTGGTGTAGAGCGCGGCGCAGGGCGGGCGGCAGGGATTCGTAGCAATCGGGACAGCGGAGGGTGTCCACCAGCGAGAGGAAGAGCTCGCGGATGATCTGCCGTTGCGCGGCGCGCTGCGGGGCGAGGAGTGGGCTGTCGATGACGTAGTGCCACGTCAGGCCCTCGGTCAGCATGATGACCGCCTCTTGCTCCGGCGCGGTTTCGATGGCGACGCCATCGCGGGTAGGCACGAGCGCGACACCGCTGATAGCCTCCGCCACGAGGTGGTTGGCGTAGCAGCGCAGGGCGTTGCGGAAGCGGCGCGCGTCGCCGGCGGGGCGCGGGCATTCAGCCAGTAGGCGGTCGAGGGTGGCGGCGTATACCGGCTGATTGGTGGGCGGCACGCGGCGGCGGGCGTAGACGAGATCGAGGAGCCACTGGCGCTCGGTGGCGGTGGCGCGCAGGCGGTCCATGGGGATGTCGCCGGAGCGCACGAAGTCCTCGAAGTCGTAGACGGCGTAGGCCAGCAGGTCGGCCCAGTCCATGACGCGCGCTTCGAGGCCGGGCTGGCCGGGCTCCGGCAGGGCGGCCGCAACCCAGTGGAAGATTGCCGCCTCGGAGGCGTAGGCGCCCCATTTGCCGGGGTAGTCCGGGTGGCCGCCACGCAGCCACGGGTATTTGAGGATGCCGGCCAGCGTGGCGCGCGTCAGGTTCAGGCCGCCGGGGGCGCCAGCGCCCGCCAGCTCGCAGACGACGCGGAACGACTGCGCGTTCGCCTCGAAGCCTTCGTCGATGCCGGCGGCGATCAGCAGGCGGTCCAGTTCGTCCTCCGCGTCGTGGCCGAAGGGCGGGTGCCCGAGATCGTGCGCCAGCGCGGCGGCTTCGACGACGTCTGGGTGCAGACCGCCGGCCTGCTCCGCCAGCTGGCGGGTGGCCGGGTCGCGCAGCAGCGCTTCAGCGAGCGCGCGGCCGATGCGCGCGACCTGCAGCGAGTGGCTGTGCCGGGTGTGGAACTCGCCGGGCTCGCCGGGGGCCATCACCTGGGTGACATCGCGCAGGCGGGCGAACTCCGGGGTGGCGCGCAGCAGGTCGCGGTCGTGTTGGAAGCAGGATGCCGGTGACACAAGGGATTGGCTGCGCCGGGCTGCGCGGGTGCGAGTGGTCACGGTGTGAGCAGAAGCAAGAACCATGCGCGAACTCGGGGTGATGGCGACGAGGATGGCGTGACAACCGCGCGGCAGAGCGGCCGCATGGTCAGGGTAGCCAGTGGGGAGCGGGCGTGTCGATCAGCCGGGAGCGCCGTTGGTCCCGGCTGGAGGATGCGCGCGCCGGCGAGGCGACGATGTCTCTCACGCCTGGCGCCAATTCGCCTTTGCGAGGCCTGATTGTCCCGAAGAGCCCTCACCCCAACCCCTCTCCCGAAGCACTTGCGCGGGAGAGGGGCTTCCGACCCGGAGGATCGCGCCACGATTGGCGTGGTGACGCCGAAAACCCCCTTCGCCACCGCGAATCGGCCCCCCTCTCCCGCGCATGGACGCAGGGAGAGGGGCTTGGGAGTGAGGGCTTTTCGCCGTTTCGGGCTGCCGGGCGTCATTGGCGCCAAGCGTTCTTGACTGCGCTCGAGACACGAGGGAGGCTACGCCACGATGCGGTTGCCGTCGGCGTCGAAGAAGTGCAGGCTCTCGGGGTCGAGGGTGAGGCCCACGGTGCTGCCGACCTCGTAGCGGCGGCTGCCGGGCACGCTGGCGCGCAGGGCGCGGTCGCCGGTCATGACGTCGAGGTACGTGACCGGGCCGACCGGCTCGATGAGTTCGATGCGCGCGGTCAGGTCGCCGGCCTGCGCGGGGGCGAGCGCGAGGTGCTCCGGGCGGATGCCGACGGTGATGGCGCCGCTGTAGCGCCCGGCGATGGCCTGCGCTTCGGCGCCGGGGAGGGTCATCTGGACATCGCCGGTGTCCAGCACCGTGCGGCCCTCGGCGGCGTAGAGCGCGCCCTTCAGGAAGTTCATGCGCGGGCTGCCGATGAAGCCGGCGACGAAGGTGTTGACCGGACGGTTATAGGTTTCGTCCGGGGTGCTGTACTGCTGCAGCACGCCATCGCGCATGATGGCAATCTTGTCCGAGAGCACCATCGCCTCTTCCTGATCGTGCGTGACGAAGATGGTGGTCTTGCCCAATTCGCGCTGCAGGCGCTTGATCTCGGTGCGGGTGTTGACGCGCAGCAGGGCATCGAGGTTGGAGAGCGGCTCATCCATCAGGAAGACGGTGGCGTTGCGCACCAGGGCGCGGCCGAGGGCGACGCGCTGGCGCTGGCCACCGGAGAGTTGGGCCGGTCGGCGCTGGAGGAAGCGGTCGAGGCCGAGCAGCGAGGCGACGTGCGTGACGCGCTGCTTTGTTTCGCTGGTGGGAGTCTTGCGCACCTTCAGGGCGAAGGCGAGGTTGTCGTAGACGGACATGTGCGGGTAGAGCGCGTAGTCCTGAAAGACGAGCGCGGCGTCGCGGTCCTTGGGGGACATGTTGGTGACGGGGTGGCCATCGAAGTAGATCTCGCCGGAGGTGGTTTCCTCCAGCCCGGCGATGCAGTAGAGCGTGGTGCTCTTGCCGCAACCGGAGGGGCCGAGCAGCGTGACGAAGCTGGCCTCGGGGATCTCCAGCGAGATGTCGTCCACCGCCTTGACCGTGCCGAAGTGCTTGCTGACCCGGTCCAGTGTTACGCTCGCCATCTGCTCGAATCCCCTTCTGATCAGTTCGCTTCACGATGCTGCACTGGGCGGAGAGCCCTCACCCCAACCCCTCTCCCGATGCGCGGGAGAGGGGCTTTTGCCCCGTAGAACGGGAGCCTCTGCCAGCCCGGTGATGGCGTAATGCCATCGTCCTACCGGCAAAGTGCTCCCCTCTCCCGCGCATCGGGAGAGGGGCGGGAGGTGAGGGCTCTCCGCGCCTACCCCTTGACCGAACCGGCGGTGAGCCCCTGCACGAGGAACCGCTGGAAGATGAACGCCAGGAAGACGGGCGGGATGATGGCGATGATGCCGGCGGCAAAGAGCGTGCCGTAGTTCTGCGGCCCGTACTGGATGACGCCGAAGATCTGGGCGATGACGTAGGTGACGGTCATGGAATCGACATCCTGCGCCAGGATCAGGGCGAAGATGAACTCGTTCCACGAGGCGATGAAGGCGAAGAGGCCGGCGGCGATCAGGCCCGGCACCGCCAGCGGCAGCACCACCTTGTACAGCGTCTGAAGGCGACTGCAGCCGTCGATGGCGGCGGCGCGCTCCAGATTCGTGGGCACCGTGTCGAAGTAGGTCTTCATGATCCAGAGCACCAGCGGCAGGCAGAAGCTGACGTAGCAGATGATCAGGCCCTGCTTGGTGTTGGAGAGGCCGAGGGTCTGGAAGAGGATGAACCACGGCACGAGGATGGCCAGATTCGGGATCATGCGGGTCATCATCATGCCGAGCAGGGTGGGCTGCAGGAACTTGACCTGCTGGTAGCGCGAGAAGGCGTACCCGGCCAGCGAGCCCAGAATGAGGCAGATGATGGTGGTGGAGATGGCGATGATGGTGCTGTTCACCAGCGCGTTCGGCAGGCGCTGCGCCACCAGCGGCACGCCGGCGGTGTTGGCCGTGGAGGCGCCGGAGAAGACGTTGCGGTAGTTCTCCAGCGTCATATCCGGTGTGAAATCGGGCGGCTTGCTAAGCAGCGTGGTGAAGGGAGAGACGCTGCAGATGAAGAGCCAGACCACCGGGGCCAGCGACCAGAGGAAGATGGCGGCCACCGGGATGTAAATGGCGAACTCGCGCAGCGTGCGCCCGGCTTTGGAGGAGCCCAGGGCCTGAGGCTTTGGCTTGAACTCGCCGGAACCGGAGGCGCGGCTGAGGGCGGCCAGATCGAGCGTGAACTGCTGCGAGCGGCGCTGCAGATCCGCGTCCAGATCCTCCACGCTGGCTTCGGCGGCGCCGACACCGGCGCCGAGATCTTTCGGCTTGCGGTCCAGCATGCGCATGTAGATGTAGGCGAGGATGAGGGCGGCGATGGTGAGGACGAGCAGAATGGCGGTGCCCTGCCCGAACTGGAAGAAGCCGAAGATGGTGTTGTAGCCGAGCCATGAGAAGACGGTGGTTTCCATGCCGGGGCCGCCCCGGGTCAGGAAGTAGATGAGGTCAAAAGCCATGATGCCGCCGATGGTGGACAGGATGAGCACGAGTTGCATCGTCGGCATGATCCAGGGCAGCGTGATGTTGCGGAAGCGCTGCCAGGCGCTGGCGCCGTCCATTTTGGCTGCCCGGTAGAGGTTATTCGGCACCGCCTGCAGGGCGGCGAGGAAAAAGAGCGCCGCCATGGGGGCGCTGTTCCAGACAAACGCGATGACCACGAGGTAAAGCGCGGCGGGCCCGAGAATCGGGATATTGAAGTTGCCCAGCCACGGGATATAGGTGTCAATGATGCCGAGTTGGTAGAGGACGCCGTTCAGCGTGCCGTAGCCGCCGTCGTAGATCCACGCCCAGACGACGCCGACGACGGTGCCGGACATGGCCCACGGCACCAGCAGCACGCTGCGCATGAGGCCGCGCCCGAAGAAGGGCTGGTTCAACACCAGCGCCATGCCGAGGCCGAGCAGCACGGTGAGGATGGTGACGGAGGCGGCGAAGCGGAAGGTCACCCACGCGGCCAGCCGGAATTCCGGCAGCACGAAGACGTTGCGGTAGTTATCCAGCCCGACCCAGGCGTTCATGCCCATGGCCGGGTTGATCATGTGCAGTGAGGTCCAGACGGCGTACGCCACTGGGTAGATGCTGACGCCGATGACCACCAGAATGGCCGGCAGCACCAGCCAGAAGGCGAACCATGTGTCGCCACGCGCCGCACGTGAGCGGCGTGACGGCTGCGTCGCCGGCGCAATTGGTTGGTCGATCACCACTGGGTTGGTTGCCATGGGCGTCCACGTTCCCCGCTGCATGAGGCGAACAGCGCAGGCGCGAGCCTGCGGAATATGGGGGAGCCGGGGCACTGCTGCCCCGGCTCCCCGCTGAACCCCGCCCCCGGTTACAGGGTCGGGTAGAGCGCCTTGGCGCCGTCGAGGTTCTCCTGCATGGTCTTGAGGGTGGTTCCGATGTCGTTCTTGCCGAGGACGAAGTCCTCGACGAGCGCGAGCGTCTTGAACTCCCACTCGGGGTACCACAGCTGCTTCTGGACGTTGCGCGGCTTGCCCAGCTCCAGCTGGTGGTTGTAGATATCGACGTCGCGCCACTCGGAGAAGGAGGCGACGACATCCGGCATGTCCATGACGTTTGTGTCGATGGTGCCGAGGCCCTCTTCCAGCACCCAGCGGATGGCGACGTGGTACTCGCCGTCCTTGTATTGCGCGCCGTAGAACTGGGCCAGATCGTCCTGCACTTCGCGCGGGGTCTGGACGTTCTTGCCGAAGACGTACATCGGCGAGATGGCGGTCGTCTCGTGGGTCTTGCCGGGGTTGAGCATGTTGTGCGCGTGCCCGGCGATCTTGGAGACGGAGGGATCGTTGTTCTTCTTGTGGCTGTAGTCGTCGTTCGCGCAGAAGGAGTGATCGCCGGTGTTGAAGCGCACCGTCGGGTCGCCGATCTGGAAGGCGTCCTGCGGCACGATGCCGGTGTCGTACATGCGCTTCCAGCGCTCCAGCATTTCGCGGAACGGGGTGTCGCCATCGGTGACGGTCAGGTTGTACTGATCGTCGAAGATGTAATCGCCGTCGGAGTAGGACTCGACGAACAGCGACCAGCCGAGCGCCCAGAAGTCATGCCGCCAGTACGGGATGTACGGGTTGGCGATGCCGGCGGCCTGCAGTTGCTTGCACTGCTCCTCGAACTCTTCCCACGTCTCGGGGGCCTTGTCGATCTTGGCGAGTTCGAAGTGGAGGTCGTTGTAGATCCAGTACTTGGTGCCGGCCCAGTACGGCAGGCCGATCATCTTGCCATCGAAGGTGCTCATGTTCTCAATGCCCCACGGGCGCAGGTGGGACTTCATGTCCGTCACCCACGGCAGGGCTTCGAGGTCGTCGCGGATCCAGCCCGCCTTGTACCAGCGGTTGAGCTGGTCGCTGTGGCAGTACATCATGTCCAACTGCTCGCCACCGAGGAACTTGGCGGCGATGACATTGGCGTACTCGTAGATGCCCGGGATGTCCGCGAAGGTTGGCTGCGGCTGCCCGTTCATCTCGGCCCAGATGGTCAGGTTGTCGGAGACGATGTCGGGTCGGTAGGTCCAGACCACGACGTTGGCTCCGACCGGGGAGACCGGCAGCGCCGGGAAGTCCGCAGCGGCGGCTTCCGGGGTGCTCTGCCGGGCGGCGGCTTCGGAGAGCAGGTATTCGCGCACCGGGCCGGGCGCAGCGGCGGCGGCGGCCATGAAGCCGGAGCCGAGGCCGGCCTTGGCCAGCGAGCGCCGCGAGAAACGAGACGAGGCCATGGTTCCCCCTATCTCTGCAAATGTCCTGCCCCGGGCACGCGCCGGGTGGTCAGTTTGGGTAGGCGCTCACGGTAGCAAATTGCACGCGGGTTTGCATATGGCAATCGCGCCCAAAACCGGATGCGTTGGTGTGCGCTGAACGACTCGTGTGGCGGGGTGATGTGCGTACCCCGTACAGGGTGGCATGTTGGGCGCCCCGGACACCGTGAGTGAGTTGAGCGAGTTGAGCGACTTGCATGAGTTGCACGACGCGGCGCCATGCAACTACCCAGACAGGTTGAGCGAGTTACCCTGACAGACTGGGAGTGAGTAATCCTGATGATTGATTGAGCGGCCGCCACAGCGCGGTCAGTGGGGTGGCTGGCCCTGCTGGCGGGTAAGTCACTCAACTCGATCAACTCACTCACGGTATTCGGGATGCGTGACTTGCTCAACGTGACCAACGCAACCTTGGCGCGCCGGGTGAGCACGTCGCGGTGTGTTTACTCCCGGCGACGGGGCAGGCGCCACGCGCTGCCCTGCTGGCGGATCTGCGCAAGGGAGCTGCCGATCAAGGAGGAGGCCGGTTGCAGGTGCTTGCTGACCAGCACCGGTTGCGCGTGGTAGATGCCCCGGTGGCCGGAGATGGTGTACGCCACGAAAATGGCGACCCCGAAGAGGATGATGCCGCCGCCCCCGAACAACTCGGCGCCCATGATGACGCAGGCGATGGGGGTATTGGCGGCGGCGGCGAAGACCGCCACGAAGCCGAGCGCCGCCAGCGTGGCCGGCGGGATGCCGAGCGGCCCCGAGAGCGTGACGCCGAGCGTGGCCCCGATCACGAAGAGTGGCGTGACCTCGCCGCCCTTGAAGCCGAAGCCGAGCGTGACGGCGGTCAGGATGATCTTGAAAAGGAAGGCGAAGGTGGGGATGAACGCGCCGGTGAAGCACTCGTAGAGCAGCGGCAGGCTGAGGCCGTTGTAGGCGCGGGTGCCCAGCGCCAACGTGATGATGATGACGAAGACGCCGCCGGTGAAGGTGCGCAGCATCGGGTTCGGCAGATAGCGCTTCGAGACGTGCTCGATGGCGGCGGTGGCCTCGGAGAAGAGCAGGCTGGCGAGGCCGAAGGCCACGCCGGCGACGGCGACCAGCAGCACGATCTGCAACGAGATTTCGGGGAAGCCGGACTCGACCGGGTAGTGGACGTGGTGCACCCCCACCAGCCGCACCGCCAGATCGCCCGCGATGGCGGCCACGAGGCAGGGGATCAGGGCGTCGTAGCGCATGCCGCCGACCGCCAGCACCTCCATCCCGAAGACGGCGCCG
>JASGGF010000013.1:0-29569 GCA_047605145.1 Thermomicrobiales bacterium
AGCCAGCGCCAGATCCTGATACACCGTCTCAATGCCGTAGCGGCGGGCATCCAGCGGCGAGCGGAAGTGGACCGGCTGGCCATCGACCAGAATCTCGCCCTCGTCCGGGATCAGCGTGCCGGAGAGCGCCTTGATCAACGTGGATTTCCCGGCGCCGTTGTCCCCGATGACGGCCAGAATCTCGCCGGGAAACAGCTCGAAGTCTGCGCCGTCGAGGGCAGTCACCTGCCCGTAGCGCTTGACCAGGCCCCGCGCCTCCAGCACCGGTTTGCGCGCGGTTGAGGCATCGAAGCCTTGCACGATGTCGGGTTGAACGGATTGCACCCCGTTGGTCTGTGGGTCGCTCATAGTTGTCGCTTCCTGGCGAACTGGTCAACGATGACCGCGAGGATGACGAGAATGCCGGTGATGAGCACCTGATAGACCGACTCCACGCCGATCAATTGCAGCCCGTTGCGGAACACCCCCACGATCAGCACGCCGACGAGCGTGCCCATGATGCGGCCGCGTCCACCGAAAAGGCTGGTGCCACCCAGCACCACGGCGGTGATGCTGGCGAGATTGTCCGTCTGCCCGGCGTTCGGATCACCGGCGCCGGTGCGCCCGATAGAGACCCAGCCAGCAATGCCGTACAGCAACCCGGCAACGACGTACACCACAATCAGCAGCTGAAAGGTGTTGATGCCGGAGCGCCGCGCGGCTTCGGGGTTGTCCCCAACTGCGTAGACATGGCGGCCCGCCGCAGTTTGGCGCAAGACAAACCAGGTCAGCAGATACAGCACAAACATGAGTACGGTGCCATACGTGATCGAGGTATTGGCCACGCGAAATGTATTTCCGAGCACCGAGAGGAGCGCGGGCACCCGGGTAATCGTCTGATTCTGCGAATAGATGTGCGTAATGGCAAAGGCAATATTGAGCGTGCCGAGCGTCACGATGAACGGGGGCAAATCAAACCGGGTGATCAGCGCGCCGTTCGCAAATCCGAACAGCCCGGCCACCAGAATGCCCAGCAGCAACGCAATGAGCGGATCAACGCCATTCACTGTCGCCACGCGCGCCATGATCACGCTGGAGAGCGCCATCACCGCGCCGCACGAGAGGTCGATCCCGGCGGTCAGAATGATGAGGGTCTGACCAATCGCCAGCACACCCACCACGAGCGACTGTTGGATCACCAACGAAAGGTTGGCCCCGGTCAGGAACCGGTCACTTTGCGTCGTGAAATAGGCGCTCGCCAGCACCAGCGCCAGCAGCGGGCCCAACCCCCACAACTGCGCTACGAGCGAACGCGCGCCTCGCGGACCGGCGGCGCCGGCCGGATTGGCGGGTACGGCGGAACTCATGGATAGCGACCTCGACGTGTCAATACGCGCAGATGCAGCATGGACCCGGCAGCTGCCGGGTCCATGCTGGAGAGATCGAACTGGAGCCTAGCCCCAGCAGTTCTCCGTACCGAAGGCGGAGTCCTCGGACGGGATCCCGTCCTGCGGGTTGTCGGTGATCAGGGTCACGCCGGTGTCGGTGTAGCCCGACGGCTTCTCGCCCGTCTTGGCGTAGTTGACCACGGCCTCGACGCCCATCTGGGCCATCTTCAGCGGGTACTGCTGCGAAGTCGCGGCGATCTCGCCAGCCACCAGCGCCTCGATGCCGGAGCAGCCACCGTCAACGGAGACGATCAGCACGTCCTTCTCGCGGCCAGCAGCCTTCAGCGCGGTGTAGGCGCCACGCGCCGCCGGCTCGTTGATGGTGTAGACGACGTTGATGTCGCCGTTCGCCTGCAGGCAGTTCTCCATGGCGGTCTGGCTCTTGGCCTGATCGCCCTCGGCATCCTGCGAGCAGACAACGCGGGCGTCATCGGAGAACGTCGTCAGGTCAGCCGTCGGGGTGGCTGCAGCGTCATCCGCCGCGTAGCCGGCCAGGAAGCCGTTGTGGCGCAGCACGCTCACTGAAACGCCGGTGGAGCCGTCGATAGTGGCGATGATCGGCGCCGTATCGCCCATCACCGACTTCGCGAACTCGCCGATCAGCACACCAGCCTGGAAGTTGTCGGTCGCGAACAGCGCGTCCGTCGCGTCCATCGGCTCGGTCGGGGTGTCCAGCGCGATCACGAGAACGCCCGCCTCGCGCGCCTTCTCGATGGCCGGCACGATCGCCTTGGTGTCGCCAGGGGTGATCAGGATGCCCTTGGCCCCCGCCGTCACCATGTTCTCGATGGCGGCCACCTGGCTGGCGTTGTCCGCATCGAACTGGCCAGCGGCGGTCAGCAGCTTGACGCCCGCCTCATCGGCGGCCGCCTGCGCGCCTTCCTTCATCTTGACGAAGAACGGGTTGGACTCCGTCTTCGTGATGAGCCCGACGATGATTTCCTCATCCTGCGCCTGCGCAGGCTGAGACACCGCCGTCATAAATGGGAGCGCGGCAACCAGTAGCGCCAACGCAGCCAACACGCGGAATGTCACATTCCGGTGCATGCTTCCTCCTCCTTGAGGGTCGAATTTCGGCCCCGGTCACGCCGCCGGGGTGTTCCTCCGATGAACGGCGTGACTATATGACCACGCCGAGGGGCCGTCAACACGTTTGCATAGGTTGCTGAAAGATTGGGCAGGTTAAGTAGCCGGAGCGCCACCCGTCACGGCGTTGCTGGCAGGCCGTCAGACGTGTGGCATCGCCGCTGGATCGTAAAGAAACCTCGCAGCGGTGCGAGGCGAACTGCGGGTGTCAGGAAATCTCGCTGGAGAGCTGTCCACCAGAAACAGGAAGCCGGATATCTGGCCCGTCCGCCGGCGCCGCTTTCGCGACGGTCAGCACGCCGGCCCCACGAGCGTGTGCAACGGCCTGAGCCCCCAACTGGTGAAACAGCTCCGCCACGCGGTCAACCCGCCCCGGCGCCTGCACCACGATCAGTACGTCACCCGGGTCTGGCGCGGCGCCAGCGACGATCTCCAGACCCGCCCGGGCCAGCTGAGATCCAACGTCCAGCCGCTGTCCATCCAGCACGCGCGTGTAGGGCCCAAACCCCGCGCGGTGGGTCGCCGCGAGCGCCTCGCTGAGGCGCTCACGCGGAAACACGGCGAGCACATGATCAGGCTGCCGCCGGCCGGATGGTATTGCGGGGTCGCTCATAGGGTGACGTGGGGTCGCTTTCTGTTGCCGGGATTCAGGAGAGGAACGAGCGCTTGTGGATGGCGCCCTGCACCAGATCCTTCACGCTCCGGCGCGGCTCCATCGTCTCGGCCGCGCACTCGGCGCCTTGCGAGCGGCGCGCTTCCGCGACGGCGGTCGCCGTCATCTCCGGCCGCTCAATGCGCACGCTGCGCACCGTTGGCTCTTCGCCGCTCTTCGTGATGTAGTAGCGCGTGGTCTGCTGCATGGACTCAACCACCTTCCCGAACGATGATCGCTCGGAATGACCCCGGTGCTGACCGGGGCGGCGGTCGTCCTTGCGGACGAGATCGTTGGCCCGGCTAGTCCTGGGGTTGCCTGACGAGTTCGTGGCAACTACTGCCAGCGTCCAACGAATCTCCCTTCACGGGGCCGGGTGCGCCTTCGCGGCAAGTGATGGAATCGTCCCCTTGCCGGCGCACGTAGTTGGGTCACGGACATGCCGAACCCGGTGGGGAATGATACCTGTGCCGGAAAGGCCCGTCAAAGCCACCGCGAAAATCCCACTATTGGCGGGGCAAATTTCGCCAAGTCGACGGTTTATTGCGGATGTCTGCGTGCTACACTCGACGCTGTCGGCTGCGATGAAACGACTCTTCCTGTCAAGCGCATAGCTCCCGTCGCGGCGGCTCCGCAATTCGAACGGCACCCATTCGGCGCGCATCGGCCGCATAGAGGAGCACCTGGTTGTTCCGACCCCTCTCCAGACTCTTTGGCATCTTTAGCCGGGACCTCGGGATTGACCTGGGCACGGCAAATACTCTGGTGTACGTACGCGGCAAGGGCATCGTGATCTCCGAGCCCAGCGTCGTCGCCATTGACACCCGCACGCGCCGCGCTTTCGGCGTTGGCGTCGAGGCCAAGGCGATGGTCGGCAAGACGCCCGAATCAATCGTCGCAGTCCGCCCCTTGAAAGATGGCGTCATCGCCGACTTCGACACCGTCGAGATGATGCTCCATTACTTCATCCGCAAGGTGCATTTGCAGCGCCTGATGGCGCCCCACCCCCGCGTCGTGATCGGCATTCCCTCTGGCGTCACCGAGGTGGAGAAGCGCGCCGCCAAAGACGCCGCCCTCTCCGCCGGCGCCCGAGAGGCCTACACCATCGAGGAACCCATGGCCGCCGCCATCGGGGCCGGGTTGCCGATCAACGAGCCGGTTGGCTCCATGATTGTCGATATCGGCGGCGGCACGACTGAGGTCGCAGTCATTTCGCTGGGCGGCGTGGTCGTCAACCACTCGATCCGGGTGGCCGGCGACGAAATCGACGACGCTATCATCCAGTACGCCCGCCGCGACCATAACCTCGTCATTGGCGAGCGCACCGCCGAAAACGCCAAGATCGCGGCGGGCTCAGCCTATCCATTGGAAGAAGAGTTGCGCGTCACTCTGCGTGGCCGCGACCTCCTCACCGGGCTCCCGAAGTCCGTAGAGGTCTCTTCCGTCGAGTTGCGCGACGCCATTTCGCAGCCGGTCAACACGATTGTTGAGGTGGTCAAGACCGCCATCGAGGAAACACCGCCCGAACTCGTCGCCGACATCATGGAGCAGGGCATCACCCTTGCCGGCGGGGGCGCGCTGCTGCTCGGCCTCGACCGTCGCCTGCAGACCGAACTCAAGATGCCGGTGTACCGCGCCGATGACCCGCTCACGTGTGTGGCGC
Source organism: Thermomicrobiales bacterium (assembly GCA_047605145.1). Classification (GTDB taxonomy): domain Bacteria; phylum Chloroflexota; class Chloroflexia; order Thermomicrobiales; family UBA6265; genus JACCXM01. The sequence goes on from JASGGF010000013.1 coordinate 4,829, forward strand.
GCGGCACGGGCCGGGTGGCCGAGGCGCTGCACCTCTACGAGCGCGCCCTTGCCAGCGGTTCCGAGATTCGCCGCACCGGCTAACCGCGAACCGCGCCGGGAGACGCCGTTCACGGGTGAGGCGCGTGGTATCGTTGGCTGTCCGGCGCACGCCGGCAGTTCGCGAGCCGCTCCCGCAGCGGCGGCGCCTCGCCCCAAAGAGGTTGTCTCTTGACGACATTGAACACGAGGCAGACCATCTTTCTGGTGGTGCTCTTCGTGGTCACCAGTCTCACCTTTATCCAGCTGGATAGCCACCGCGCGCTCGATCCAGTCAAGGACGCCATGCGCTCCGTCGTTGGCCCGGTCATCGCCCGCATCGGCGCCGCCGGGGCCAGGGGCGATGTCGAGTTGGAGCGCGAACTCGTCGCCGTCAAGGCTGAGCGTGACCAGCTCGCCGCCGAGAACGCGCAGCTCAAGGCCGATGTTCGCGAGGTGGAGCAGCTCCGCCTGCAAGCGAAGCTGCAGCAGGATCGCCCGACGTGGAAGATGCTGCAGGCCCGCGTGCAGTCGCCCGACCCCACCAATCAGCAGAAATTCCTGACCATCGACAAAGGTTCGCGCAACGGGGTTGAGGTCGGCATGGCCGTCGTTGCGCAGGGACCGAACTACATCGGGCAGGTGACCGAGGTCTGGGAAGATTCCGCCCGTGTCATGCTCATCATCGATGTCACCCAGCGTGTCGGCGCGCGCCTTGAGGGCGGCGGCGACGGCGTAGTCTTCGGCGTCTGGCAGGACGGCGGACGTCTTGAACTTCGCTTCCTCGACCGCGATCAGGAGACCCAGCCGGGCGAACTGGTCATGACCACCGACAGCGCTTCGCTTCGCACCGCCCGGGTGCCGGGCGGCCTGCTCGTTGGCCGCGTCGGGGACGCGCCCGCCAACGCTGCCAAGGGCGACACCCAGACCGTGCCGGTGATCCCACTCGTCGCGTTCGAGCGCCTCGAAGTCGTCACCGTGGTGCTAACCGATGGCTCCTGACCGCCGCACACTGCCGGACCCACGCCTGGCCACCGCCCTGCTCGCCGCGCGCGCTACGGGCGGCGTCATACGCCGGCTTGGGCGCGGTGGTGGCACCGCCGCGCCTGGCCTCGTTGCCGACCGCATCGATCCCGGCATGCTGGGCAAGATCGCGCGCCAGCTGCCGCAGGGCAGCGTCGTCGTCGCTGGCACGAACGGCAAGACCACCGTCTCGCGGATGCTGGCGGACATTTTGCAGGCCAGCAGCTTCCGGGTTGCCCACAATCGTTCCGGCTCGAACCTCGTGCGCGGGGTCGCCAGCGCCCTCGCCGGGCAATCGGACATGCTCGGCCGCCCCGCCGCAGACATCGGCGTCATTGAGAGCGACGAGGCGGCGTTCCCCGAAATCGTGCGGCAGGTGCAACCCCGCCTGATCGTGCTCAACAACCTGTTCCGGGATCAGTTGGACCGTTACGGCGAGCTCGACGCCATCTCGAAAAGCTGGCAGGCGACCCTGCGCCTGCTCCCAGCATCAACGCGTGTGGTGGTCAACCTCGATGACCCCACGTTGGCGGCGATTACCGAAGACCTGGCGGCGCAGCGCATCGGGTTCGGGCTGGACGATCCCGATCCTCTCTTGCTGCTGGACGCCCTCCCCCACGCCGCCGATGCCAAGGTCTGCCGCGAGTGTGGCGCGGACCTCCAGTACGACCGCCTCTATAGCGCGCACCTCGGCGCCTGGCGCTGCCCGCAATGTGGGAATGCCCGCCCTACGTTGTCGTATGCCACAACATTGGTCTCACTGGAGGGCCTTGAAGGCGTCTCGCTGAACGTAACGCCGCTCGCCGGACCCCCGGTCACCGCCCGGCTGGCAATCCCCGGCCTGTACAACGCCTACAACGCCACGGCCGCCATCGCCGCTGCCCGCGAGTTGGACATCGCCCCGGCCACTATCGCGGTGGCTCTCGCGGCGTACCGCTCCGCCTTCGGCCGTATCGAACGCGTCACCTACCGCGACCGTCCGCTCACCATCGCCCTGGTCAAGAACCCGGTCGGCTTCAACGAAACGCTCCGCATGCTGACCCTGGCCACCAGCGGCCTGACCACACCAACCCTGATCGCCATCAACGATCTCGCCGCCGATGGCCGGGATGTCTCATGGCTGTGGGACGTCGATTTCGAGATGCTGGCCGATGGGTCGGCGCCGATCTCCACGACTGGCGTGCGCGGGACCGATCTCGCCAACCGCCTGAAGTACGCCGGCCTACCGGATAGCCGCATCCAGCCGCTGCCCGCCGATCTGGCGGAAGCCCTTGATGCGTTCGTCGACACCTTGCCCGCTGGCGCAGCAGGCTACTTACTGCTGACCTACACGGCGTTACTCGGCTTGCGACAGGTGCTGGCAGACCGCGGCGCTGTCGCCCACTTCTGGGAGCAATAAGCGATGCACCTCACCATCGGCTGGTTGTACGGCGCCACCATGAACATCTACGGCGACCGGGGCAATGTCATCGCCCTGCAGCGCCGTGCCGAATGGCGCGGCATCGACACGGATGTCCACGCCATCAACATCGGCGACCCGATCCCCGGCGACATCGACTGCTTCTTCTGGGGCGGCGGACAGGATCAGGAGCAGATCGCCGTCGCGCGGGACCTGCAAGGCAGCAAGGGCGAGGCTCTTCGCGCCGCCGTTGAGGATGGCGCATCGCTCCTCGCCGTCTGTGGCGGCTACCAATTGCTCGGCCACGAATACCGCCCGCACGCCGCCGAGGTCCTGCCCGGCCTGGGCATCTTCGACGCCGTCAGCGTCGCCGGCCCGGAACGTTTCATCGGCAACGTGGTCGTCGAGTCAGAGATGGGCACGCTCGTTGGGTTTGAGAATCACTCCGGCCTGACCACCCTCGGCCCGGGCGTGGCGCCGCTCGGCAAGGTCAAGGTCGGGCGCGGGAACAACGGCAAGGATGGCTTCGAAGGCGCCCGGTACCGCAACGCCATTGGCTGCTACCTGCACGGCGCGCTGCTCCCCAAGAACCCCGCCCTGACCGACTGGCTGATTGCGCGCGGGCTGGAGCGCCGCTACGGTCCCATTACCCTCGCGCCGATCGGAGACGATACGGAACGCGCGGCGCACGCCACCGCCGTCGCCCGCGCCCATGCCACCCACTAAGCGCAGGCCTTGAGCTACCGCTCGACAGGGAATCCCGCCGCCTCCCACGCCAGCATCCCGCCGGCCATGCTCTTCGCGTCGTACCCGGCGTTCTGGAGCGCCTCGGCCACCATCAGGCTGCGTCCACCTGACCGGCAGTAGACGATGATCGGTTGCGCAGGATCGACCTCGTTCACCCGCGCCACAAACTCGCTCATCGGGATCAGCGTGCCCCCGCCAATCCGCCCTTCGTTCCACTCTTCGATCTCCCGCACGTCGATCAACTGCGCGGTAGCAGCGTCGCGCGAGGCGACCTCGGCGACGGTGGTTTCCAGTTGAGGATTGAACTCTGGCATCGCGTGTCTCCCAAAATGGCGCAATCGTTGTTGCATTCCGCATTCGGCGGTGTGCGATAGCCGCACATCCCGCCCGAAATGTCACGGTACCCCGGTTATACTCGCCCCGTTCGGAATCAACCCGGGGCCTGGGCCCGAAGCCCGTTCGCAAGCATCGGGGAGCCCCACCACGCGAGGAAGCGACATGAGCGGAGCCGGCAACCCGGAGGCAGATCAGCGCGCGATCGCCATCGAAACGTTATTCCTGGAGCAGCGCGAATTCCCGCCATCGGCGGAGTTCGCCGCGCAGGCGAACGTCAACGATCCCGCCATTTACGAGCGTGCGGCGGACGACCTCGAAGGATACTGGGCGGCAGAGGCCGAACGGCTCGACTGGTACAAGCCGTGGGACACCGTCCTGCAGTGGAACCCGCCCTTCGCCCGCTGGTTCGATGGCGGCCAGCTCAACGTCTCGGTCAACTGCCTCGACCGCCACGTGAATGCCGGCGGCGGCGACAAGGTCGCCTATTACTGGGAAGGCGAACCGGGCGACCGCAAGACCATCACCTACCAGGATCTCTACGACGACGTCAACCGCGCCGCCAACGCTTTGAAAGCACTGGGCGTCGGGCGCGGCGACCGCGTCGCCATCTACATGCCGATGGTGCCGGAGCTGCCGGTCGCCATGTTGGCCTGCACCCGCATCGGCGCGCCGCACACCGTCGTCTTCGGCGGCTTCTCCGCCGAGGCGCTGGCAGACCGCATCAACGACTCGCAGGCCAAGCTGGTCATCACCGCCGATGGCGGCTTCCGGCGCGGCAAGCCGAGCGCGCTCAAGATCAACGTCGATGAGGCCCTCGCTCACACGCCCAGTGTCGAGCACGTTCTCGTGGTGCAGCGCACCGGGCAGGACGTGGTCATGGAAGACGGCCGCGACATCTGGTGGCACGAGTTCGTGCCGCAGCAGGAGGCGTGGTGCGAGCCGGAGCGGATGGAGAGCGAGGACATGCTCTACCTGCTCTACACCTCCGGCACTACCGCCAAGCCGAAGGGCATCCTGCACACCACCGGCGGCTACCTGACCCAGATTGCCAGCACCCACCGCAGCGTCTTCGATATCAAGGAAGACGACGTCTTCTGGGCCGCCGCCGACATTGGCTGGGTCACCGGCCATTCGTACATCGTGTACGGACCCCTCGCCAATCACACCACCGGCGTGATGTACGAGGGCACACCCGACTGGCCTAGCCCTGAACGCTGGTGGGAAATCGTCGAGCGCTACGGCGTCACCGTCGCCTACATGGCGCCCACCGCTATCCGCGCTCATATGAAGTGGGGACCGCAGCACGCGCAGGCGCATGACCTGTCATCGCTGCGCCTACTGGGCAGCGTTGGCGAGCCGATTAATCCGGAAGCGTGGATGTGGTACCACGAGCACATTGGCGGTGGCCGCTGCCCCATCGTCGATACGTGGTGGCAGACGGAAACGGGCGGCATCATGATCTCGCCGCTGCCCGGCATCACAGTCACCAAGCCCGGGTCCGCCACGAAGCCGATGCCCGGCGTCGACGCCGACGTCGTCGATGACGCGGGGAACTCCGTCCCGCTCGGTCAGGGTGGCTACCTCGTTCTCAAGAAGCCGTGGCCGTCCATGCTGCGGGGTATCTACGGCGATCCCGAGCGCTATCAGGAGACATACTGGAGCAAGTACCCGGGGATGTACTTCCCCGGAGACGGCGCGCGCCGCGACGAGGACGGCGACTACTGGCTGATGGGCCGTGTCGATGATGTGATGAACGTCTCCGGCCACCGCCTCTCCACCACCGAAATCGAGAGCGCGCTCGTCGATGACAAGCGTGTCGCCGAAGCCGCCGTCGTCGGCCGGCCGGACGATGTCACGGGCGAAGCTATCTTCTGCTTCGTCATCCTGAAGGCGGATGTCGAGCCCAGCGCCGCCCTCGGCGACGAACTGCGCCAGCACGTCGCGCACCGCATCGGCGCCATCGCCCGTCCCCGGCAGGTGATGTTTACGCCCGACCTGCCCAAAACCCGCTCCGGCAAGATCATGCGCCGCCTGCTGCGCGATATCGCCGCCGGACGGCAACTCGGCGACACCACGACCCTCGCCGACGCTGGCGTCGTCGAGTCGATCCGCGATGCCTCCACCTCCGCCTCCGCGGACGACGACTAGCTGAGCGCACCGCGGGCCGGAACTGCCGTGGACGGCGGTTCCGGCCCCTGCGCCTACAGTGGCGTGCCGAAGTTGTGTCATCCCGAGCGAAGCCGAGGGACCTGCCCTGAGCGTAGTCGTAGGGTCTCGTCGTTCGTGTTTGCGTGACGACGAACGAGGTCTCTCCACTTCGGTCGAGACGACACGCGTTTTGCAAGTCGCTTTAGAGATACTCCCCGAACCAACCCAGAATCCGCTCCAGCCGGTCCACCCGCCGGTCGGGCCGCCCGATCCCCGCGAGGAAATGCGGCTCGCCGGGGTAGCGGACCATGTGCACCGGCACGCCGCGCAGCCGCAGGATCGTGAACAACGTCTCCGCCTGCTCTGGCGGGCAGCGCAGATCGCCCTCCGATTGCAGCAGCAGCAACGGCGCCGTGTTGTGGTGGATCTGCATGAACGGCGACGCCGCCAGGAACGCGTCGACATCTTCCGGCAGCCGCCCCAGCCCGGCGAAACGGTCGTCCGTGTACGCCTGCAAGTCTGAACCGCCGTACCACGACACGAAGTTGCTGACCGGGTTCTCGCTCACCGCCGCCCGGAACACCCCCGGGTGGTGCCCTAGCAGCCACGCCGTCAGGTAGCCCCCGTGCGAGAGACCCATCACGCCCACCCGAGCCGGATCGGCCAACCCTTCCTCAGTTGCCCACTCCACGCAGCGCAGGATGTCCGAGCTGCCCACCGGCCCCCACCCGCCGTGCGCCGCATGCGCGAAATCCTCGCCGTAGCCGCTGGAGCCGCGCGGGTTCGGGTAAAGCACCGTGTAACCCGCGTCCGCCATGGCCAGCATCTCCAGCCATGGCGCCGGCCCGTGCGCGGCGTGCGGCCCGCCGTGAATCTGCACTACCAGCGGCCCCGGCTCGCCAGCCCCATCCGCTCGCTCCACCAGCCACGCCTCGATCTGGTGCCCCTCTGGGTGATCGATTGCCACCCGGCGCGGCTTCCGCGCGTGCGGCGCCAGCCACGCCGACCCATTCGTCGTCAGTGGTCGCAGATTGCCTTCTTCCAGCGCAAAGATCTCGGTCGGCTGTCCATCCAGGCTGCCCAGCACCGCCAGCTTGCCGGGCGCAAGCGCGAGCGCGTTGGCAATCAGGTCGCCGCCCACCAGCGGCGCGGCGGAACCGGTCTCCGGGTCGAACCGGAACGGGATCGTGCGCCCCCGATCCCCCACCAGCGCCACGATGCTGCCATCTGCCTGCCACTCGCAGCCGGTGCGCGAACCACGCACCAGCAGGTCACCCGTTGAGACGCTTTCGATTGGCCGGTCTAGTTCCGGGCCCAAGCGCCGCACCTCGCCATCCTCTACAAGGAACAGGTGGCGATCCGACCAGTTTGGCTGGCCGGGCCGCGCATACCCCAGCATCGCCAGACCCTGGCCACCGGGCTCGGGCCGCACGACCGCCACGCCGCCCGGCAGCTCGGCCAGCAACGCTGGAGTGCCCGCGCCGTCCGCCGCGATCCGCCACGCGGCCGCGCCCTCGGTCCGCCCGCGCATCCCGGCATCCGGCCCGGCGTCCGCCACCACCGCGACCGCGCCGTCGTCGAGCCAGCGAGCGTCGAGCACATCCCACTCGAGGTCAGTGACGCGCGTCGCTGCGCCGCTCGCGACGTTTACGACCCACGCGCTCGTCACCTGATTCAGGAACCCGACGCTATCCAGCCGCCACCAGAAATCGGTGATCACGCGCGCCGTTGGATCATCGGGGTCCCCGACAGACAGGCGCTCGACACCGCTACTCGCTAGCACCAGCAACCGCTCGCCATCCGGTGACCACCAAACCCCCTCGGCGCCGCGCACCTCGCCGGCGAGCATCCGCGCCTCGCCGCCTCCTAGCGGCAGCGTCCAAACCTGACCGACACCATTGCGGTTGGAGACGAACGCGACGGTTGCGCCATCCGGCGAGATCGCCGGCTCAACATCATTCGCGGTTGCGAACGTCAACTGCCGGGCCGGTGAACCCGCCCAATCTGTCAGCCACAAATGCGTGCAATAGCGATTGCCGCTGATCACCCGCCGGCTGTACACCACCAGGGCGCCATCCGGCGAGAGGGCCACGTCCTGAATCTGCGCCTGCTCACGGATCTTCTCCGGTGTGAACGGCGCCACGGCCTGCCTGCGTTCGGTCTGCCCGGAATCCATCTCTCTCTCCTGCCTTCGGCCCATCGTGCGTGTGCAGGCATTATCCTGCCCCCATGCACACCTCGCCGCCACCCGAACACGCAACTGGCGAATTCCCTTCCGGCGACGTCGCGTTCCTGTTCGCCGATCTGGCCGGTATGGGTGGACGGTGGGACGCAGATTTCACTGTCGCGGTGAGCGATGTCACCCGGTTGGTCGAAACGCTGCGTCAAGCAGCCACGGCGCATGGGGGCGTCGTCTTCAAGGTGGTGGATGCCTCCGTTCAGGCGGCATTTCACCACCCGGAATATGCACTCTCTGCCGCCATTGCCGTCGCCAGCGCGTACGCAACCGCCAGTGAAGGCGCCGCCCTACCACGCATCGCGCTGCATATCGGCGAGGCCACACCGCGCAATCGCGACTACCTCGCCCCAGCGCTAAACCGGCTGGCGCGCCTGATTGCCGCCGGCCACCCTGGCCAGATTCTGCTCACCGCCGCCGCCCACGGCGCACTCACCGCGCTGCCGACAGATGTCTCGCTGCTCCCCCTGGGCCGCCACCGCCTGCGTGATCTGCTCGAGGCCGAGGCGGTCTTTCAGGCGGCGTCGCCTGGGCTCTCCCAGGACTTTCCACCGCTGCGCAGCCTGGACGGAATCCCGCACAACATGCCCATACAGGCCAACCAGCTGATTGGCCGCGAGGCCGACCTGGCCCGCATTCGCGGCGCCTGGCGTTCCGGCGAACGGTTGATCACCCTGACGGGCCCCGGTGGCGTCGGCAAGAGCCGCCTCTCCCTCCAAGCCGCCGCCGACAATCAGGAGCGCTTTCCAGACGGCGTCTGGTGGGCGCCGCTCGCCGCGATCAGCGACCCGGCGTTGGTCCTGGAGGCTATCGCCGCCGCACTGCCTCTGCGGTTCCCGGCCGATCTCCCCCTCGCCGGGGCACTCGCCCTTCGATTGCGCGACCGCGCGGATCTTCTGATTCTGGACAACCTGGAGCAGGTCACGGCCGCCGCGCCCCAAATCGAACGGCTGCTTCGGGACGCGCCCGGGCTCTCCATCCTCGCCTCCAGCCGCATTCCCCTCGGCTTGCCCGAAGAGTTCGAGATTCCGGTCGATCCGCTGCCAGTTGGGACGGTCGCTGACAGCGGCACGACGCCGGCCTTACCGCCCGCAGTTCAGCTCTTCGTGGAGCGGGCAGCGGCGGTGCGCCCCGGTTTTGCGCTCACGCCAGACAACGAGCAGGACATCACCGCCATCTGCGCGCGGCTCGATGGCCTGCCGCTCGCCGTCGAACTCGCCGCCGCGCGCGTCCGCGTGCTCGCCCCGCCGGCGCTGCTGGCGCGTCTGGACCGCAGCCTCAGCCTGCTCACCGGCGGCGCCCGTGATCTCCCCGGCCGGCAGCAAACGCTGCGGGCCGCCATCCAGTGGAGCTACGACCTGCTTGATCCGCAGGAGCAATCGCTCTTTGCCCGGCTGGCCGTCATGGCCCCCGGCTTCACCACGACTGCCGCCGCTCGCGTCCTCCTTGGCGAAACTGCAGATCCCGGCGATCTTGAGCATGCGTTGCTGAACCTGCAGCAGCAGAGCTTGCTCCGCCGCTCCGTAGAATCCAGCGCCGACCGCTGGTCGATGCTCTCCACCATCCACGAGTTTGCGAGTGAGCAATTCGCGCGCCTGCCAGATGCCGCCGCGCTTCAGCAGGCCCACGCGGCGACCTATCTGCGCATCGCGGCGGAAGCCGACTGGTTTGCCGCCTCTCAGGATGCCGATGTCGCCGCCACGTTCGAGGCTGACCACGAAAACTACCGCCGGGCGCTGGAAACCCTCCGTGACGGCGGCGCCGCCACCGCCGAAGACTTGTTAGAGCTGACGACGTATCTCGCGGACTTCTGGTGGGTGCGCGGTCACGCCAGCGAGGGTCGCCGCTGGTTGGACACGGCCATCTCCGGAGCCGCCGGCCCTCCCACGCTCGCGCTCGCCCGCGCTTTGGCGGCGGCCGGCCTGCTTGCCGAAGCCCAGTCCGATCTCCCTGCCGCCCGTACGTTGCAGGAGCGTGCGCTCGCAATTTTCCGGGATCACGGCTACGCCCAGGGCGCCGCCGACGCTCTGACCGGGCTGGCCATCATCGCCCGCTCGGAGGGGGATCTGGACCGGGCGCGCGCATTGCATCAGGAGGCGCACGCGGTCTGGACCGCGCTCGACGACGACCTTGGCGCCGCGGGAGCACTGCTCGACCTCGGCGTGGTCAGCTATCTGCGCGGCGACGACGTCAACGCCCGCCCGCTACTCAGCGAAGCGCTGGCGCACTTCACGGCCGCTGGCGACGAGGCCGGCATGGCCTACGCCGAACAGTCGCTGGCGGGAGCCGCCGTCATGGCCGGAGACCTCGCCGCCGCCGCCGCCGGTTTTCAGCGCAGCCTCGCCCTGTGGGAGGCTGCCGGGAACGACAACGACGCCGCCACTGACCGCATGAACCTTGCCGAGGTCCTACTCCTGCAAGGTGACCTCGACGACGCCGAGTCGTTGCTGCTGACCGCGCTGGAAGAGTTCGCCGATCTGGAAGCGCCCACCCGGCGCGGGACGACGCTCGGGCTGCTCGGCCGCGTCAGCCTTGAACGGGGCGACCCGGCGACGGCAGCATCGATGGCGCAGGATGCGCTGGAGCTGGTCTGGCAGCACCGCGACCGCGCCGCCACGACCGCCATCCTCGACACGATGACGGAGGCGCTGACCGCCCAGCGGGACCCATGCGCTGGCGCGTTCCTTGCCGCAGGCGACGCGCTCCGCCGCGCCACGGGGCTCAAGCGCGCGCCAGCCTACGCCCAGCGACTGGCGCCGGTGCGCGCCGCGCACGCCAACTCCCTCCCAGACAACCGCACGGCGGATGAGTTGGTGGATGCGTTAGTCTACCGGGGGTTCCGCCGGTAACGGCTGGGCGTAATGCCCTGATCGGTTCCCCTGCAGGTCTGGCTGGTGCATTCATCGACCGTGCAGCAGACGTCGCGGTCCGCGATACACACCGCGTACGCCGCGTCTTTCGAGATCTGCGTCGTGTCCGTGCCACCGTTGTCGAAGCAGCAGATTTCCCGCTTCAGCGCATCGTCAATGAAGCAGGCGAAATCTCGGCCGCAGCAGACGCCGCCGCAGCTGCACCGCCCACCGTCACAACGCTTACCCGGCTGGCCCGTGAAGCGATCCGCTGCGCACGCCTCGGGCTTCGGGCAATCGTCCGGCTTGCCGCCAGCGTTGCCGCCTGCCGGCCGAGCGCCACCCTGATTGCCCGATTTGGCCCCGCGCCGGCGCTTGCGCCGCCGGGATGCCCCCCGCCGTGCCGCCTCAGCCGCCGATTCGGCGGCCCCCACCGCGACTCCCGCGCCCACACCTGCGAGCAATAGCAAGCTGCGCCGGGTCACCCCGGTCGCCAGCGTTTGCGCCAACCTGTCAAATGCGTTTGCTTCCACCGCCAGCAGATCCCTGTCGCGACATTATGTGTGTTTGGGCATTTGTACCGCGCGCCAACGCCAGCCCGCAATGCACCGTCGCTGGAACGGTACGATGCGCGCAGAAATCTGCCGCGACATGGAGGGGAAACATGCAGTCAGACGCAACCGTCATCACCGGCGCCCGCATCATCGACGGCACAGGCAACCCGTGGATTTACGGAGATGTGGTCCTGCACGGCGAGACCATCGAGGCCGTCCTGCCGCCCGGCAATGCTCCGGCCTCTGCTGAGCGCATCGAGGCCTCCGGGCTGGTGGTCTGCCCCGGCTTCATCGACATCCAGTCGCACTCCATCATGCCGTTCATGTCAGACCGCCGCTCACTCAGCAAGATCACGCAGGGCGTCACCACCGAGATCATGGGCGAAGCGTGGACGCCGTCGCCCTTTGGCGGGCGCATTGAGGACCCGTTCCGCGACACCTTTCCCTTGATGGAAGGCGAGCGCGCGCGCTGGCTGGAACTCGGCAAGAGCTGGACCCGCTTCGGCGACTGGCTGCGCTGGCTAGAGACCGAAGGCGTCTCGGTCAACGTCGGTTCCTTCATCGGCGATGGCACCGTCCGCGAGTGGGGGAAAGGCCTCGCGATGGGCGACCCGACGGCCGAAGAACTCGCTGCCATGACCGCCATGCTGGCCGACGCCATGGAGGATGGCGCCTTCGGCCTTGCCTCGGCCCTCATCTACCCGCCCGGCTGCTACGCCACCACGGCGGATCTGATCGCGCTGTGCGAGGTCGTCGCCCGATATCACGGCGTCCACGTCACCCACATGCGCTCCGAGGAGTCGCGCATCCTCGAGGCGCTGGGCGAAACGCTCGAGATCGCGCGCCGCACCGGCGTCGCTACCGAGATCTACCACCTCAAGGCCGCCGGCCGCCCGAACTGGCCGCTCATGCCCGAGGTCATCGCCGCGATCGACGCCGCGCGCGCGGAGGGCGTCGACGTCACGGCCGATATGTACCCCTATGTCGCCGCCGGGACGGGTCTGGCCAGCTGCTTGCCCCCGTGGGCGGAGGCGGACGGCGCGCTCTGGACGAATTTGGACGAACCGGCCACGCGCGCGCGCATCCGGCAGGAGATGATCACGCCGTCCGTCGAGTTCGAGAACCTCGGCGCCAATGCGGGGCCGGAGAACGTCATTCTGGCCGGCCTTCGGCTGCCGGAGAACCTGCCGCTGCGGGGCAAGTCGCTGGCCAACGCCGCCGAGGTTCGCGGCCAGCACTGGGCCGACGCCGCGCTCGATCTGCTGGCCGCTGAGCGCCAGAACGTCTTCTGCTTCTACTTCGACATGAGCGACGATAACTTGCAGTTGCAGATGCAGCAACCGTGGATCAAGTTCTCCACTGACGCCGGCGGCGTCGATCCCACCCTGATCCGCGCCGGGCTGCTCCATCCCCGTGGCTTCGGCACGTACCCGCGCGTCCTCGGCCACTACGTCCGTGAAATGGGCGTCATCCCGCTCGAAGACGCCGTTCGCAAGATGTCGTCAGCCGTCGCCGACCGGCTCTCGCTGCGGGATCGCGGATTGCTGCGCGCCGGCATGAAGGCCGACGTGGTGATCTTCGATCCGGCGACCATCACCGATCACTCGACCTTCGATAACCCGCACCAGCTGTCCACGGGCGTGCGCGATGTCTGGGTCAATGGTGTGCGCGTGCTCCACAGCGGGGTGCACACCGGCGCCCTGCCGGGGCAGTGGGTGAAAGGCCCCGGCTTTTCCGCCTGAACGTCAAATGGGCGGCCCTTGCGGGCCGCCCATCGTTTGTCAGCATTCGCTGTCGCGAGCGCCTAGTAGTTGTTGTAGCCACGCGGCGGAGAAGCCGCGCGCCGCAACTGGAAGCACTCCCGGCAGTACACCGGCTTGTCGGTGCGGGGCTGGAACGGAACCTCGGTGTCCCGACCACACTCCGAGCACGTCGCCGGATACATCTGGCGCGGGCCGCTGGAATAGCCGCCACCACCGCCGCCCCCGGAGGAGTAGCTGCTTCCGCCGCCCCCGCCGTAGCCGCCGGAGGAGTAGCTGCTGCCGCCCCCGCTGCTGTAGCCGCCGCCGGAGGAATACCCACCCCCGCCGCCGCCACCGCCGTAACCGGAGTCATAGCCGGAGGCCTGTCGCTGGGCCTTCCGGTTGGACCGGCACGTCGGGCAGCGCTGAGGCTCACTGAACCCCCGCTCCGCATAAAACGCCTGCTCGCCAGCCGTAAACGTGAATGCCTGGCCGCAATCGCGGCAGGTGAGCGTCCGATCGCTCATTCCGCCTGAACCCTCCGCCGCGTCATCATTGCCGCGGCTCCGAACGAAAAAAAGAAAGAGACGAGAGACGTTTCCGGCCGAACGAGACACGTTAATGAGCCGTCGAGGGCCCGACGATCACGCGCTTGAGGAATCGTCCTAGGCCATGAATTATAGCATGTGGCCCCATCTGTCAAGCATTTTCGCAAAATTGCCCTCTTTCACCGCCGTTCAGCCACCGGGGAAGCTCGTAACCCTGCCAATCGTTTGGCGTCGCGAACATTGGCTGATCTGGCAGACCGACGTGCCATCCGCAACGCAGCAACCTTGTGCGTCCACGCCAGCAATCGGACTGTCGGGCCTGTGTTAGGATGCCGCTGGCCCGCGTGTGGGCCAGTGAACCCTGCGCTGTCACAAGGACGGGGCATGAATCTGCACGAATATCAGGCATCCGAGATCTTCGCCTCGCACGGCGTTCCCACGAACGGTGGCCGCGTCGCCACCACGCCAGCCGAAGCGGCGGCCATTGCTCAGGAATTGGGCGGGGTCGTGGTCGTCAAGGCTCAGGTCCACACCGGCGGTCGAGGCAAGGCCGGCGGCGTCAAGCTCGCGAAGTCGCCCGCCGAAGCTGAGGCGGCCGCCAGCCAGATCCTGGGCCTCGGCATACGCGGCCACACGGTGCAAAAAGTCCTGGTGGCGCCCGGCGCGGATATCGCCAAGGAGTTCTACCTCGGCGTCACGCTGGACCGCGCGAAACGCCAGAACGTGGTGATGGCCAGCGCCGAAGGCGGCGTCGATATCGAAGAAGTCGCCGCCAGCACCCCGGAGAAGATTCACCGGGCGCTTGTCGATCCGGAACTGGGGCTGCACGCCTGGCAGGCGCGCGAGTTGGCGTTCCGGCTGGGCATCGCCCCGGACAAAATCAACGGCTTCGTCGCCATCGCTCAGCGTCTCTATGAGACGTATATCGCGGAGGACGCGACCCTTACCGAAATCAACCCGCTCATTCTCACCGGCGCCGGCGAATGGCTCGCCCTCGACGCCAAGATGACCATCGACGACAACGCGCTCTTCCGCCACAAGGACACCGAGGCGCTGCGCGATCTCGCGGCAGAGAACGCCACCGAGCTCGATGCGCGCGCCTCCGGCATCAGCTTCGTCAAGCTGGATGGCGACATTGGCTGTATCGTCAATGGCGCCGGGCTGGCCATGGCCACCATGGACGCGGTGAAGCTGCACGGCGGCGAGCCAGCCAACTTCCTCGATGTCGGTGGCGGTGCCAACGCCGCTCAGGTGGCGAAGGCTTTCACCCTCGTCACCGCCGATCCTAACGTCAAGGCCATCCTGATCAACATCTTCGGCGGCATCACCCGTGGCGACATCGTGGCGCAGGGCGTCTCCGAGGCGTTGCAGCAGGTAAACGTCACCGTTCCCATCGTCGTCCGCCTGTCGGGCACCAACGCCGCCGAAGGCCGGGCGTTGCTCTCCGAAATTGGCCTGACCGCATCTGAAAGCATGGACGAGGCTGCCGCACAGGTAGTGCGCGCCGCCAATGCCGCCTAGCCCGAACAAACGCGGGGAGGAAACGCACCGGTGAGCATCCTTGTCGATCGCGACAGCCGGGTTCTTGTGCAGGGAATTACCGGGCGGGAAGGGTCCTTCCACACCACCCAGATGGTCGAGTACGGCACGAACGTTGTGGCCGGCGTCACCCCGGGCGGCAAGGACAAGAAGGTGGCCGGCGTCCCGGTGTACGACACCGTCGCCGATGCCGTCGCCGAGCACGCGCCGAACGTCGCCATTATCTTCGTGCCGGCCCGCTTCGCGCCCGATGCCATCTACGAAGCGGTGGACAACGGTATTCCCTTCGTCATCTGCATCACCGAGGGCATCCCGGTTTCGGACATGGCCCCCGTGTATGCGCACGTCCGCGACCGCGGCGCCCGCCTGCTAGGCCCGAACTGCCCCGGCCTCATCACGCCGGATCAGGCCAAGATCGGCATCATGCCCGGCTTCATTCACACGCCCGGCCCTGTCGGCCTTGTCTCGCGCTCCGGCACCCTCACCTACGAGGTGGTGGACGCGTTGACGCGCGAGGGTCTCGGCCAGACCACCGCCGTCGGTATCGGCGGCGACCCCATCATCGGCACCTCGTTCGTCGATGCGCTCGGGCTCTTCGAAGCAGACCCCGACACCGAAGCCATCGTGATGATCGGCGAGATCGGCGGCAACGATGAGGAGCAGGCGGCGGACTTCATCAAGGCGCACGTCACCAAGCCCGTGGTGGGGTTCATCGCTGGACAGACCGCTCCTCCCGGCAAGCGCATGGGTCACGCCGGCGCCATCATCTCCGGCGGCTCAGGCACGGCTGCTGAAAAGATGGCCGCGCTGACTGCTGCCGGGGTGCACGTGGTGGATCGCCCGTCTGCCGTACCTGCCGCTGTCAAGGCCGCGCTGCAAGCAGTCAAATAGCCGCGAAAAACGTTCAGGAAACCCTCAGGATCGGCTCAGGACACGTTCAGCGCCGGTCCCCATACTGATGCACATGATCGGTTCCGGGAGTGGTGCTGGGCGGGCCATACTGCTCCCGGGTCCGGTCATCTTTGTCAGTAGTGGTTCCTCACCGGGAACGAGAGGGAGTACGTCAATGTTGCATTCGCAGCGGGGTCGCATGCGACGCGCGGCGCTCACCGGCATTCTTGCCCCCAGCCTGTTGCTGGGCGCGGCCGGTGTCATGACCTTCGGCAGCGTGCCGGGGGCCTCCATTCCTTCCGCCAATGCGGAGTCCGTCCTTTCCAGCGGCCCCTGCACCGCGTTTGGCGGCGCCGTTGCGCCGTCCACCACCGATATGTCCGTTCCCGATGTCGCCGAGAAGGTCAACCCCGCTGTCGTGACCGTTCTCAATCTCCAGCCCCTCAGCCAGGCCAGCATGGGCAACTTCACTGGCATCGATGGCTTCCCGGATATGCCGGGCTCCGGCGAGATCCCCGCTCTCCCAGAGGCCCCCGGTGATGGTCAAGATGGCGGTCAGCAGGCTGTGGCTCAGGACGAGGACCCGGATACCATCGTCCCGGTCGGCTCCGGCTCCGGCTTCTTCGCCGATGAACTGGGCCACGTCGTCACCAATGCCCACGTCGTTGATGGCGCGACCGAGCTGAAGGTCGTCTTGCAGGACGGCACCGAGCTGCCGGCCACCGTCATCGGCGCTGATAGCTTCGTCGATGTCGCCATCATCCAGGTGGAATTGCCGTCCGGTCAGCCGGCTCCCGGCATCGCCGCCTTCGGTGACTCGGACGCCCTGCGTCCCGGCGAGTCAGTCGTCGCTATCGGCAACGCGCTCGGCCAGTTCCCGAACACCGTCAGCGAAGGCACCGTCAACGGCACGCACCGCGCCTTCCCGGCCGCGGGCGGTCTGGCGGACTATATCCAGCACGACTCCGAAATCTGGCACGGCAACTCCGGTGGTCCCCTGCTCAACCTGCGCGGCGAAGTGATCGGCATCAACACCGCCGGCATCAGCGACAGCGAGATGGGCACGGATCTCGGCTCCGCCGACATGGCGTTCGCCGTTGAGGGCAACACCGTCTGCAAGGCGGCCGCTGCGCTGCTGGCGGATGGTGAGATCGCCTGGCCGTACATGGGCATCCAGGGTCAGCAGACGACGGACGGTCAGGAAGTCACCGACATCGTTGCCGACGGACCGTCGGCCACCTCCGGCCTTGAAGTCGGCGACGTGATCACCGCCTTCGATGGCAAGGATCTGGACGCCCAGACCACGCTGGCGGACCTGCTCTTCCAGCATGAGCCCGGCGACACCGTCAACCTTACCGTGGAGCGCGACGGCGCCTCGCAATCGTTCAGCGTCACGCTGGGCGAGCGCCCCGCCGACTCGCAGTAACCCCAACCCGACTCCTTCCCCGGCCCTTCCCAGGGGCCACCTCATCCCCATTTCCCACACCAGCGGGCAGCCAGCATCCAGGCTGCCCGCTGGTGCGTTTCCGCCGCCGCCCGGCTCCGCGTGTCGCGGTACCATCGGGCCATTGATCGAGGTCAGGCAGGATGACATTGCCCCATGCAGCCAGCGGCAGGCGGCGCCCGGATTCTGGTCGTGGAAGATGAACCCGGCATCGCTGGCTTCGTCCGGCGCGGTCTCACGTTCGAGGGCTACGAGGTGGAAGTCGTGACGGATGGCGCAGCGGCCCTGCGCGCCCTGCGCGACCGGCCGCCAGACCTGCTGATCCTCGATGTCATGGTGCCGGGCGTGGACGGTCTCGAGATCGCCCGCCGCCTGCGCGCGGCCGAATCGTTGGAAGCGCTCCCTGCCACCCCGGTCCTGATGCTGACGGCTCGTGACGCCGTGCCAGACCGGGTCGCCGGCCTCCGCGCAGGCGCCGATGACTATCTCATCAAGCCATTCGATTTCGATGAACTGCTGGCCCGCATTGAAGCATTGCTGCGCCGCGCTCGGCCTCAGTCTCCGGCGACTGCCCACGAGGTGATGCGCTACGCCGATCTCACTCTCGATCTCACCAGCCGCGTCGTGCAGCGCGGGAGCCGCCATGTGCACGTCACCGCCCGCGAGTTCGATCTGCTTTGCCTCTTCCTCCGCCACCCCGATCAGGTGCTGCCGCGCGGCACAATCATGACGCGTGTCTGGGGCGACGACTTCTACGGCGATTCCAATGTCCTCGAAGTCTTCGTGGGCAACATCCGGCGCGCGCTGGAAGCCGAGGGCGAACGCCGGCTGATCCAGACCGTACGCGGCGTCGGCTACGTCCTGCGAGACGCGCAGGGCCCCGCGTAATGTCCCGGCTCCGCCGCCGTCTGGCCTCCACCCGCACTCGCCTGACGCTGTGGTACGCCGCGCTGCTGCTGGTGGTGCTGGTCGCTGTCGGGGTGTCGGTGGATGCCCTCGCCTCCAACCGCCTGCAGGCCGATGTTGACCGGCGGCTGCAAAGCACCGCGCAGGACATCGGCCTCGTCATACAGCAGCGGCTGGCGACATGGCCCTTCACCACCGAACCCGTCCGGTTCACGGATATCGTCCCGAATCTGGGCTCATTCGCCTCGCGGGGCCTCATCGTGCAGATTGCCGACCCCAATGGCGAGGTGGTCCGTGGCTCGGAGTACGCGCCGGAGGAGCCACTGATCCCGGAGGACAAGGAGCCGACCGGCGATCCGCGCATCATCACCACCACGTGGAATGGTGACCAGATGCGTGTCGTGCACTACCCCGTGGTCGTTACGGACCGTTCCGGCGCGCGGTGGTACATCGGCGCGGTTATCGTCGGGGAACGGCTGAACACCATGTACGAAACCCTGCGCTCGCTGCGGCAAGTGTTGCTGGCGGCCTCGGCGATGGGGCTGGTGCTGGCGCTGATTGCCGGTTGGGCGATGGCGGGCCGCGCGCTCCGGCCCGTTGATCAGGTGACCGCTGCCGCTGCTCGCATCGCCGCCGGCGATGGCGCCGCAGCATCGCTTTCTGCCCGGCTGCCTGTTCCGCCCACCGATGACGAACTCGCCCGGCTTTCCGCAACGTTCAACGCGATGCTGGATCGTTTGCAGGCCACGTTTCGCGCGCAGGAGCGCTTCGTGGCGGACGCCTCACACGAGCTTCGCACTCCCCTGACAGCCATCAGGGGGAATGTCGATGTCCTGCGCCGTCAGACCCGCAACAGCACGCGTCCGATGTACCCGGAGGACGTCGCTCCGGCCCTTGATGACATCCGCGCCGAGAGCGACCGCATGCGCCGCCTGCTCGATGATCTGTTGCTAATGGCCCGCACCGATTCGAACGCCGAGACCGGGTTGGCGCCGCTCTCGCAAACAGGCCCCATCCGGGTGGACCTGATCGCGCAGGACGCCGTGCGCAGCGCGTCCGCCATGGCGCAGGGCCAGCGTGTCGAGTTGGAGGCGCCTCGCCCCGCCACGATCACCGGCGATGCAGACCGCATCCGGCAACTGATCATGATTCTGCTGGATAACGCGCTGCGCCACACGCCGCCTGCCGGCGAGGTGCGGGTGGCGGTCGCGGCCGGCGCCGATGGCGCCGTGCGCATCGCCGTGCGCGATAGCGGCGAGGGGATCAGCGCCGAGCATCTGCCGCACATCTTCGAGCGCTTCTACCGCGCCGATGGCGCGCGTGGTCGCTCGTCCGGGGGCACCGGCCTCGGTCTGGCCATCGCCCGGGCGATCTGTAGCGCCCACGGCGGCGATATTTCCGCTGCCAGCAGCCCCGGCAACGGGTCAACCTTCGTCGCCACGTTGCCAGTCAGCGGCGCGGAAACGCCCGTCCGCAGGACAGCGCAGCCAGCAGCCCCGGCGCGGAGCATGGCGGCGCCGCGCTAGCGGAAGTTGAGGTACCAGATCGCCACGATCCCGACGCCGATCACAATGGCGAATGGCAGCAACTGGCCAACAATCGATTCCCGGCGGAAGCCAAGCCCGTACACCCCGGTCCGTTCGCGAAGATGATCCAGCATCAGGTTCTTCTCCCGGCGCCTCGCGCCACCTAAGTCCTCGTCGTCGTATTCATTCGCATTCTAGAGTGACGCCGCGAACTGCGCCCGGTTAGACGTCGCCCGCCGGCCGATTCCGCATCGCCGGAAACAGGATGACGTCGCGGATATTGGTCTGATCCGTCAGCAGCATGGTCAACCGGTCGATGCCGATGCCGATTCCACCGGTTGGCGGCATGCCGTACATCAGCGCGTTCACGAAGTCGAGGTCAATCGGCATCGCCTCTTCGTCGCCGGCCTCCCGGTCGCGCTGCTGCTCCACGAAGCGCGCCAGCTGATCCAGCGGGTCGTTGAGCTCCGTGAAGGCGTTCGCGATCTCGCCCCCCCCGATGTACAGCTGGAACCGTTCCGTGTGCGAAGGATCGCCCGGCTTCCGCTTGGCGAGCGGTGAAAGCTCCACCGGGTACTCCAGCAGGAAGGTTGGCTGAATCAGGAACGGCCGCACGAACTGCTTCAGCATTTCGTCGACAATGCGCGGCCAGACGGTGTCGCTGGCGATATCGGCCCCGGCCGCTCGCGCCGCCTTCAGCAGATCGTCTCGCTCCGGCAGCAGCGTGTAATCCACGCCAGACGCCTTGAGGATCGCCTCCCGCAACGTCATGCGAGCGAACGGCTCCGTCAGGTCGATCTCGTTGCCGGCGTTCGTGAATCGCGGCGCCCCGTGCACGGCGGTGGTCACCGTGCGCATGAGCTCCTCTGTGCGCGACATCACGAGCTCGTAGTCCGCGTAGGCCTCGTACCACTCCAGCATGGTGAACTCCGGCGAGTGATTGCGGTCAATCCCCTCGTTCCGGAAATCCTTGGTGATCTCGTAGACCCGGTCGAAGCCGCCCACGATCAGGCGCTTCAGGTACAGCTCCACCGCGATGCGGAGGTAGAACGTCTGACTGAGCGCGTGGTGCTCGGTGGTGAAGGGGCGCGCTGCGGCGCCGCCGTAGAGCGGCTGCAACGTCGGCGTTTCCACCTCGATAAATCCGCGCTCATCGAGGAACTGGCGAATGGCGCGCACGATCCGTGAGCGCTTCTCGAAGACGTCGCGCACCTCGGCGCTGGCGATCAGGTCGGCATAGCGCTGGCGGTATCGCGTCTCGACATCCTGCAGGCCGTGCCACTTCTCTGGCGGGGCGTTCAGCGCCTTGCTCAGCAGCCCGAAACGGCCAACTCGCAGCGAAACTTCGCCGGCGCGCGTGCGGAACAGCGTGCCCTCAGCCTCGACGAAATCGCCGAGGTCGATCAGCTTCAGGAAGTCGTCGAACGCCTCCTGCCCGATGTCATCACGGCGCAGGTACAGCTGCACCTCGCCGCTGCCATCCCGCAGTTGCGCGAAAACGGTCTTGCCCTGATGCCGCCGCGCGGCCAGCCGCCCCGCCAACGTGACGACCTTGTCGTCCTCAGCGCCCTCGGCTAGATCGGGTTCGACCTCAGCGAAGCGCTGTCGCGCCTCCGCTACTGACGTATCCCGGGCGGTGTGCGTCGGGTATGGGTCTACACCTCGCTCCCGCAGGGCCACCACCTTGGCCTGCCGGATCGCCTGCAACTCCGAGAGCGCGTGATCAGGCGCCAGCGCCTGCTCCAGTCCGAACTCGCCTGCTGCTTCAAGCGCCTGTTGCTCTGTTGACTCTGCCGAAGGGGTACTCACGCGACCGCCACCACCGTGTACTGCATCTCGCCACCCGGCGTGGCGACCGAAATTGCATCCCCAATCCGCCGCCCGTTCAGCAAGCGGCCGACCGGCGACTCCGTGGAAATGCGGCCATCAACAGGCTTGGCTTCCTGCGGGCTGACCAGCACCCACGTTTCCACTTCCCCGTCATCCGCGTGCAGGGTGACCTCCGAACCCAGACCGACCACGCCCGCCTCAGTTGGCTTCTCCAGAATGGCCGATCGCTCCAGATTCTGCTCCAGCTCGGCGAGCCGGGCCTCCAGAATCGCCCATTCGCTCTTCAGCTCTTCGTACTCGGCGTTGTCTGAAACGTCGCCGCCCTCGGTCGCTTCCTGAATGCGATTGTGCAATTCGGGCCGCCGGCGGTCCCGTAAATCCGCCAGTTCCTCTTCCAGCCGGGCCTTGCCGGCCTCGGTCAACCAGACGGTTTCTGGCATGCGAAGCACCCCTGACGCAACACTGGCGCTACCGGACCAGCTCAAGGGTCACGGAATGCGCCACATAACGGAAAAGAGCCTGCAGGCAGCGCCGGCGGCTCATCATTCACGAGGAGAGTATACCCTTCACGCCGGATCGTACGAGACGGTAGCGCGCCCGGCTCTGCGACGGATCCTCACCGTGGCGTATTGCGTGCAGGAGCAGCGTCGTGACCTGTGATGAAATCGTCGCCTCCAGTTTGGCGCCCCGGCAAGATGGCTGCGTGATTTCTCTGACCGTCAGCCCCCGGTCTTCCACCAACCGCTTCGAGCTCACGGAGGATGGCACGCTGCGGGTCCGCCTGACGGCGCCGCCCGTCGAAGGCGCCGCCAACGCCGCGCTACTCAAACTGCTCGCCAACGTGCTCGGCACGTCTCGCGGCAGGTTGACCGTGGTCTCCGGCGCCACCAATCGCCACAAACGCGTGGCTGTGGATGGCATGGCCCCGATTGATGTCGCCGCCGCGCTGTGCCGCGATATTCCACCTGCCCGCTGAGAGCGCTCAGTGACGCTTCGGTGGCCGGTAGAAGCGCATCTTGCCCCACAAGATTAGCGTCTCGCCCATCGCGCGCAGAATCACGCGCGGGTTGCCACCCGTCGGGGTTCCTGCCACGCGCGGGTAGTGATGCACACCCACCTGCTGGACCCGAGCCCGTTGCCGCCGCGCCTTGGCCTGAATCTCGGTGTTGATCAGCGCGCCGGGCGCCGATAGCGGAATGCTCCGCAACATTTCGCCGTCGAACAGCTTGAACGCGCAGTCGATATCGCGCATGTGCACGCCGAAAAGCACACGCACCGCCACATTGAACGTCTCGGCGAACACGCGGCGGTGCAGCGGGTCGTTCCGCTCCATGCGGAAGCCCGCCACGATGTCATAGTCTCGTGCGAAGGGCGTCAGCAGGCGCAGGTCGTTGATGTCGAACTGGCGATCACCATCCATGAACATCACATGGTCGCCGGTCGTGGTCCGGAACCCCGTCGCCAGCGCCGCGCCGTACCCCCGATTGCGCTCATGTTGCACCAGCCGCACTTGCGGGTCAGCCGCAGCAATGGCGGTGACGATCTCGGCGGTGCGATCCCGGCTGCCGTCGTCAACGACGATGATCTCGAAACGGTCAGCAAACCGGGGCAGCGCCGCTTGCGCCGCTGCGACGACCTCGCCAATGTTCTGTTCTTCGTTGAATGCAGGCAACACCAGCGAGAGGCTGCCGGGCAAACGCTGGATCGCGGGATGCGGCTCGCTCACCCGTTCTGCGCGGAGTCGGCCGGCGCGCTCCAGGTGTCGGCCTGGCCATTCTGCCAACTGCCGTCATCCGCCGCCGGCGCCCAGTTCATACCCGAATCGTCCGACGGAGCCGTCCAATCGGTCGAGGCAGACGAGGTGTCCGTCCATTGCTCGGCCGGCGCCGCGCTCTGGTCAAGCGCGGGCTGCTGCCATTGCCCGGAGGTAGCGTCGCCAGTAACGCCCGCGCCGTTGTCGCCAGTCGCGCTGACTTCCTGCCCCGGAACCCAGGTCTTGGAGTCGACACCAGCCGGTGGCAGCGGTGGGAACTTGGCGTTCGGATCAATTGGGGCCTGGCCCTTCATGTCCTTGCTGACTTTCCAGATATCGCCCTTGGGGAAGTACTTGGTGTAGAAGCTGCGCTCCCACAGCACGTTGCCGTCACGGTCCTTGACGACCCGGTACTGCGACACCTCTTCCCCGATACCAGCCGCTTGAGAGAGGGTCACCGTGCCGGGAGCCGCCTCGTCGTCCACCACTTCCTGCGGCGACAGCATCTGACTCTTCTCGCCCCACGTCGGCCCGGTCACCTCAACGTCGTAGCCAAGATCAGCGCCGTACAGGTTGACGAAGACGTTGACGCCATCCGTCCACGACTCCACCAGCATCCAGGAGTCTGACGGGTTCTCGAACTTGAAGTCCGCCCAGGTTGCCGGGTCATCGGTCGGCTGCAAGATCGAGGCGTCGAGGCCCGGCTCCCAGCCGTCCAGCTCGTAGAAGCCGATGCGGAACCGGTGCGGCCACCACTCGGTGATCGGCAGGCCCGCCAGAAACGCCGCCCGGAACACCGTCGTAGACACCTGGCAGATGCCGCCGCCGATGTCCTTGCCGATCTTCTCGCCATCGATAACCTGCGCCTCGACGAAGCCCTTTTCTTCGTCGATCAGGCCAATGGAATCATTGAAAGAGAAGGTGGCGTGCGGCGGAATGAGCGTGCCGTTCAGCAGCGACGCGCCCACGCCAACGTTCGTGGCCCGGCCGTCGCTCGATCCCGAGTAGTTCGATTGCCCGCTGCCCAGCAGCGTTGTGATGCCCAGCGCGCTCAGGTTCTTGCTGTCGATCTCCGGCGAGGTCACCGCGACCGGGGCCGTGACGCTGCCGCCCGCCCCGAAGAACGCGCCCTCAACTGCCTCGGCCAGCTTCGGCGCGTTCAGCGTCACCCCATCGACGCTCTCCTCAACTGAGACGACCTCGCTGCCGTCCCAGCCAAGCTCGGCATCAACCGGTTCGCGCTGAATCTCGCC
>JASGGF010000014.1:0-29348 GCA_047605145.1 Thermomicrobiales bacterium
CCCTCGGCGCCGACCTCGCGCCGCCCGGCGCCACCGGTGAGTTCCTCGGCATCTGGCGCCTCATCGGCGATGTCGGCGGCGTCCTTGGCCCCGTCGCGGTCGGCATGGTCGCCGCCGCCGTCGGGCTCTCCGGCGGCGCGTGGGTGCTCTCCGCCGCCGGCTGGCTCGCCGTCTTCACGCTCGCCGTGCTGGTGCAGGAAACGCGCACGGCGGGGGAGTAGAAAGCTTCTGGCTGACTACACTTGGAACGATGCTAGTGGTCTTGGCGCTGCAATGCCGAGGAAAATACGCCAGTTGAAAGCCGAGCTTCGTGCGGCGGGTTTTCGGCTGGATCCCCGACGCGGTAAAGGGTCACACACATACTGGGTAAGTGACGAACGACCGGGCCTCAGCGTGACGCTCTCTGGCCATGATGGAGATGATGCCAGACCGTATCAGGAGCGCGAGGTACTTGATGCGATCCGTGGCAAGAGGACTGGACGCGAACGGTAAACTGGAACGGGTTGGTGCCACGTCTGACAGGGGCCACGAGTAGCGTTTCAACGAAAGGATATGACTATGGTCGCTGCGCTCATGGAACAGGATTGGGCCACTCCTGAGGAACGTGAGGAAGCGCGTCGCTACCGCATGATCATTTCATGGTCGCCGGAAGATGATGCGTTTCTCGCGAGTTTTCCGGAAGCTCCGGGCGTCGTGACCCACGGGGAAACGCGTATTGAAGCCGCTATACAGGGTGAAGACGCGATTCTTGGTTGGCTGACCTCGCAACGTGACGCGGGGCGACCTATCCCTCCGCCCCGGGATTACCTCATTGACGACATTATGGCCAATTGGCCATAGCGGGTGAGATGACGTCGATTCTACAGGCCCCAATCACACCAGAGGAGCGAGCGGCAGCGCCGTTACCGCATGGAGATCGCCTGGTCTGACATAGACGAAGTCTTCGTTATGCGATTCCTGGAGGTGCCCGGGGTTGCCACTCACGGATCTACGCTTGCCGAAGCGGCGGAGCAGGCAGAGGACGCCATCATTACCTGGCTGACGGCGCTCATCGATGCTGGCCTGCCCGTGCCCCCACCGCGCGCCTCGTCGTTCTCGGAAGATCACTGATCGCAGCCCGAGCGTCTCACAGCCAGCGGCGCCACTCTCTCACACGTCGCTCACCCCGCGCACGTCCATCGCGTCCCGCAAGCCATCCCCGAACAGGTTCAGCGCCATCACCGTCGTGACGATGGCGAGGCCGGGAAAGACGCTGATCCACCACGCCTGCTTCACGAAGTCGCGGCCCTCGTTCAGCGCCAGCCCCCACGTGGGGGTGGCCGGGTTCACGCCCAGCCCGAGGAACGTCAGCGACGACTCGGTCAAGATGCCAAGGCCCACCGCGAACGAGAGCTGCACGATCAGCGGGGCCAGCAGGTTTGGCGCGATGTGCCGGAACATGATCTCCTGATCGCGCGCGCCCAGCGCCTTCGCCGCCGTGGTGAAGTCCGACTCGCGAATGCGCAGTGTCTCGCCTCGCACAATGCGCGCGAAGTCATCGAAGTAGGCGACCGCAATCGCGATCACGACATTGCGGAACCCGGCCCCGAAGATCGCCACCAGCGCCACCGCGATGATGATCACCGGGAAGGCCCACAGCAGATCGACCGCGCGCGAGATGACGGTGTCCACCCAACGGCCGTAGTAGCCCGCCAGCAGCCCCAGCATGCCGCCCACCACCAGCGCCACCACCGCCGCCAGAATGCCCACGAAGAAGGAGACCCGCGCGCCGACCAGCACCCGGCTCAGCAGGTCGCGCCCGAAGGAATCGGTGCCCATAGGGTGCTCAAGGCTGGGCGGTTGCAGCAGGCCGAAGTCGTCGGCGTCCGGGTGGTACGGCGCCATCCACGCGCCGAAAATGGCGATGAAGGTCAGGGCCGCCAGCAGCGCTAGCCCGATGGTCACCTTCCGCTCGCGCAGCAGCCGCTGCCGCAGCCGGACGCGCGCCGAGGGCGCGTCCGCCTGCATCGCGCTGGCGGGGATATCGGCCGCGCTGAGGGCGCTGGCGTTACTCATAGCGAATCCTCGGGTCGAGGAAGGTGTACAGCACGTCAACCACGAGATTGGCCAGCACGAACACCACCGAGATCAGCAGGATCACCCCCTGCACAATCGGGTAATCCCGGTCGAAGATCGCCCCGACCAGAATGCGGCCCAACCCCCGGATGGAAAAGACGGTCTCGATCACCACCGCGCCGCTCAGCAGCAGCGCCAGTTGGATGCCCGCCACCGTCACCACCGGGATCAGCGCGTTTCGCAGCGCGTGGCGCAGCACCACCGTGCGCTCCCGGGCGCCCTTGGCGCGGGCGGTGCGCACGTAGTCGCTGCTCATCACCTCCAGCAGCCCGGCGCGCACGAAGCGCATCAGGATGGCGGCATACCCCGCGCCAATCGCCAGCCCCGGCAGGATCAGCCGTTTGAACCACTCACCGACGCCCTTGTCCGCGATCTCGGCGTACCCGATGGCCGGTAGCCACTTCAGCCGCACCGCGAACACCAGAATCAGGATGATGCCGAACCAGAAGCTCGGCATGCTCACCCCGACAAACGCCACCACGCTGGCGATGTAGTCCACCGGCTTGTTGCGGTTGAGCGCGGCAATGATGCCGGCGGGAAGGGCGATGCTCAGCGCGATGACGAACGACACCAGCGTCAGGCTTGCCGTTTTCGGCACGCCCGCCTTGATCGCGTCCGCCACCGTCTCCCCGGAGGCGATGGAGCCGCCGAGGTCGCCGCGCAGCACGTTGCCGAACCAGCGCACGTACTGCGTGAACAGCGGCTCATCCAGCCCCAGCTTGTGCCGCAGCGCCACCGCCGCCTCCGGGGTGTACTCCGGCCCCAACATCTGGATCACCGGGTCGCCGGGGATCATCCTGATCAGGAAGAAGACGATCGTGGCGCAGCCCCAGATCACGAAGACGGCGTGAATCAGCCGGCGGGTGATGTATCGCCCCATGCGCTGCTCCGGTCGCGGCCCCAGCGCGGGCCGGGGCGCCGCCCCGGCCCGCGGTCATGGCGCGGTTAGCCGTTCAGCCAAACCTTCTCGTAGTAGCGCTGCTCCGGAATCGGCACGAAGCCCTGCACGTCCGCGCTCATCGCCATCAGGTCGTTCGGGTGGTAGGCGAACGCCACGGCGACATCGCGCTCCAGCACGCCCTGCAACTCCTGAAAGAGGCGCGCCCGCTCGGCCTGATCCGATGTCTCACGCGTCGCCACCAGCAGCGCGTCCGCCTCCTCACTCTTATAGCCGTAGGTGTTCCACGGCCCCTCGGAGTAAAAGATGTTCCAGTGGCCATCGTCCGGGTCGGCGTCCACCACGCTGCCGTGCAGGAACATGTCGTAGTCCCCAGCCTGCCAACGCTCGTTGAACGTGGCGCCCTGCTGGAAATCGACTTGCGGATCGAGTCCCAGATCGACCAGCGCGGTGCGCAGCACCTCGGTCGGCCGCTGCCCGATCTCCTCGGAGGAGATGATCACCGGCTTGGCCCCGAGGATGCCGGCCTTTTCGGCCAGCGCCTTCGCCTCATCGAGGTTGAAGCCCTGCGGGTTGTCCACCTGATCCGGCGGCAGGTACGCCCAGCCGAAGGCGGGCGCAATCGCTCCCACCGAGGGGATCGCCAGCCCGAAGAACGCCGTGTCCACCATCGCCTGCCGGTCGATAGCCTTGGAAACCGCCATCCGGGCGTCGTGGTTGTCCCACGGTGGACGGTTGTAGTTCATCGCCACGCCGCGCCAGCTCGTGCTGGGGCCGTTGATCACGACCAGATCCGGGTTGTCCTGCAATTGCGAGAAGAGCGTCGCCGGGGCCGGGTCGATGACGTCCACGTCGCCCGCTTCCAGCGCGCTGACGCCGCTGGAGGGCTCCGGGATCAGCTGCACCTCGATGGTGTCGAGGTAGGGCCGGCCCGCATACCAGCCATCGAAAGCCGCCAATGTCAGGCCGGAGCCCATGTTGACGCTCTCCGGCACGACCATGAACGGCCCGGACCCGACCGGCGTAATGCCGAACTGCTCGTCGCCCATCTCTTCCACCGCGCGCTGCGGCACCGGCGTCAGGGCGCGCCCCGGCCCACGCGTGCAGGCCACCGCGAGGAACGGCGCGAACGGCTTGCTCAGCGTCAGCTGCACCGTCAGGTCGTCCGGCGTCTCGAAGCTGTCCACCAGTTGCAGCTTGTTGGCGTGCGGCGAGGCGAAGTTGGGATTCGTGGTGCGGTCGTAGGTGTACTTCACGTCGGCGGAGGTCAGCGTGTCGCCATTGTGGAAGGTCAGGCCTTCTCGCAGCGTGAAGACGTACTCCATGCCGTCTTCGGACACGGTCCACGTTTCCGCCAGATCGGGAGCCAGCCCCAGCTGCTCGTCGAACTGGACCAGGCTGGAGAAAATGCTCGGCAAAATCGAGCCGGCCACGATCCCCTGCGAAAGCTGCTGCGGATCGAGCGTGACGATCTGGCTGATCAGGAACCCGAGCCGCAGATCGCCGCCCTGCTGCGGTTCATCCTGCACCGCCCGCAGGGCGCGCAGGCGCTGCGCCTGTGATGCCCGCGACTCCAGTTGCTGCGCGAACCCCGCCGCGCCAGTCGCCAGCGCAAGCTGCATCAAGGTGCGGCGTGAAACATGCGGGCCGCTCAGAACGCTCCAGTCGATCCGTGACAAGGGATGCTCCCTTTCTCTCGCTGAGGGCAATCTGCCTGCAGTTGACACGTTGTCCGTCCGGGGGACCTGACCTGACTCTAACAGCGGCCTCCCGGCTGTGCAATGGCGCCTGCGCCCATCACGCGGCGCAGAGGGGCGTTGCAGGGCCGGGCCGACGCGCCAACCCTGCATGATCGCGTGGGCGATGGGCCGCTAGCGGTCGAGCCAGAGGCTCTCCAGATACCGCATCTCGGGAATCGGGTTGTACCCCTGCACATCCGCCGCGAACCCGGTCACATCGAACGTGTGGTAAAGGAAGGCGTAGGCGACGTCATCCTGCAGAATCTTCTGAATCTGCTGGAACTGCTCGGCGCGCTCTTCCTGCACGCCTGTCTCCCGGGTCGCCTGCAGCAGCGTATCGACCTCCTCGTTCTTGTATTTGAAGGTGTTCCACGGGCCTTCGCTGAAGAAGAAGTTCCAGTGGCCGTCGTCAGGATCGGCGTCCACCACACTGCCGTTGATGATCCAGTCGAAGTCACCCGCCGTCCAGCGCTCATTCCACGCCGCCTGCTGTAGCAATTCGAACTGCATGTCCACGCCGATATCGGCGAGCTGGCTGCGCAGCACCTCCGCCACGCGCTGGTTGTCCGAGGTGCCCATCAAGGTGGGTTGCGAGCCGGTGATACCGGCCTTTTCCGCCAGCGCTTTCGCCTCGTCCACGTTGAAGGCCTGCGGCGTCTCGGTGGTGTCCGGCGGCACGTAGGCCCACGCGAACGCCGGGGCAATCGGCCCGATGGCGGGCGTGGCCAGCCCAAAGAACGCCGTCGCCACCAGCGCGTCGCGGTCGATCGCCTTCGCCACCGCCATGCGCGCATCCAGCGTGGCCCACGGCTCGCGCTCGTAGTTCATCGCCAGCCCGATCCAGTTCGTGCCCGGCAGTTGCACGATGGTCATGTCCGGGTTCTCGCCCAGTTGTGCCGCGCCGATGGCCGGCACGATATCGAGCATGTCGACATCGCCCGCTTCCAGCGCGCTGATGCGGCTCGATGGCTCGGCGATGATCGTCACCTCGATGGCGTCGAGGTGCGGCCGGCCGCCGTACCAGCCATCGAATGCCACCATCTCGAAGCTGCTGGAGAGATCCGCCGTGTCCGTCACCAGCATGAACGGCCCGCAGCCGACCGGCGTCTGGTCGAACTGCTCCTCGCCCAGTTCCTCGAAGGCGCGCTTGGAGATCGGGGTCAGCGCTCGGCCCGGCCCCCGGCTGCACGCCACCGCGAGGAACGGCGCAAAGGGCGCCGAGAGCGTCACCGAGAAGGTGGTGTCGTCCGGCGCGGTCGCCTCCGTGATCAGCGCCAGCTTGTTGGCGTGCGGTGAGGCGAAATCGGGGTCGATGTTGCGGTTGTAGGTGTACACGAGGTCATTGGCGGTTAGCGGGTCGCCGTTGTGGAAGGTCAACCCCTCGCGCAGGGTGAAGACGTACGCC
This sequence comes from Thermomicrobiales bacterium, assembly GCA_047605145.1. Lineage (GTDB taxonomy): Bacteria > Chloroflexota > Chloroflexia > Thermomicrobiales > UBA6265 > JACCXM01. Next base: position 6,158 of record JASGGF010000014.1, read on the forward strand.
AGCCCGTCCTCCGACACCGTCCACGTCTCCGCCAGATCGGGAATCAGCCCTAGTTCGGTGTCGAACTGCACGAGGCTTGAGAAGAGGTTGGCGATGACCTCGCCCGCCACGATGCCGAGGTTAACCTTGGCCGGATCGAGGTTCGGGATCTGGCTGATGCCGAAGCCCAGCTTCAGCGTGCCGCCCGCCTTCGGCTCGCTCTGCGCCGCCACCAGCGCCGCCCCGGTGGCGACCCCCGGCGCCGGCGCCGCCAGCCCGAGTTGCCGGGCGTAGGCGCCCGCCCCCGAGGCCAGCGCGACCCCCATCAACGTGCGCCGCGAAACGCGCGGCCCACTCAGGACGCTCCAGTCAATCCTCGTCACCGGTGCTCCTCCTCGTCGTCGGCCACGCGCTGCGTCTCGGGGCAGCCCGTAGCGATGCTCGTCGGTCGCTCACTCGGAATCTGGCGTATGTGCTGGCGTTGATGGCGTCGGCGTCGGGTGGCGGCTGGCGCTCCTTTCGTCGGGTCGCCCGGAGGCGCCCGGGACCGGGGGTGAAACGCGAAACCCCGGCGGTGCGCCCGGGTGACGTTTCAGCGAAGCATTGGAGTCATCATCTTATCAGCGGAACGCCGTTCCGGGATTGGGCGGAGCGTATGAATGTAGTGTGTGATACAGAACGATTTGGGGCAGGCTTTCCGCCTGCCCCACGAGCGTGCTGCTGCGAAGAGCCGCCTTACAGCCCGATCGCCATCCCCTCGGCGCGCGGATCGGAGCCGCCCGCCAGTAGGCCCGTCTCCGGGTCGCGGGCGATGACCTGCACCGAGCCACCGGCGCCCCACGCGCCCACGCGCTCCAGCGGGTAGCCCATCATCTCCAGTCCGGTCAGCGCGTCTTCGCCGACGCGCTCCTCGATGGTCAGCGAGAACGCCTCGCCGCGCTCGGCGGGGTAGGTGGCCGGGCCCATCTGCCAGCGCGGAACCTCGCTGGCCTGCTGCACATCGAAGTTCTCGTCGATCAGGCCGGTAATCGTCTGCAGGTTCCACTGTGGCTGATAGTCGCCGCCCGGCGTGCCGCCGACCAGCACCGGCGTGCCATCTGGGTCGGCGATCAGGTAGCAGTTCAGCGTGTGCATCGTCCGCTTGCCCGGCTCGTAGATGTTCGGGTGCCCCGGTTCCAGACTGAAGCAGTGCCCCGCCCGGTTCGTCAGGATGATGCCGGTGTCGCCCGCCACCACCCGCGAGCCGTAGGAGTCGGAGACGGTCCAGATCAGCGAGATCATCAGGCCGTCGCGGTCGATGCAGGTGAGCGAAGTGGTGTTCCCCGCCGAGATCACGCCCGGCGCTTCCGTCACTGGCTTGCCATCCGGGATCGCCGCGTACCGTTCCTTCGCCCATGCCTTGTCGAGCAACGTGCCCATTGGCGTGTCGATGAAGCGGGGATCGCCGGAGTACGCGCGGCGGTCGGCGAACGCCAGCCGCAGCGCCGAGACGGACAGGTGCACCCCCGCCGCGCTGCTGATGCCGTAGCCGCCCATCGGCGCGTTTTCGAGAATGTTTAGCGCCTCCAGCACCACGTGCCCCTGCGTCGGCAGCGCGGTTTCGTACACGGTATAGCCGCGGTACGTCGTGGAAAGCGGCGTCCCCACGTCGGTCGCGTGGTCGGCGAAATCGTCCATGGTCAGCACGCCGCCGTTGCCGGCCAGATAGTCTGTGATCGCCTCGGCCAGCGCGCCCTTGTAGAAGACGTCCGGCCCGCCGCGCGCGATCTGCGCGATGGAGCGCGCCAGATCCGGCTGCCGCAGCACCTCGCCCGCCTTCAGCGACTTGCCACCCCGCAGGAAGACCGCCGCCGTGGCCTGGTATTGCTTCAGCTCATCGACCAGCCCGGCCGCCGCTTGCGCCTCGCCCGGCGACAGGGGGAAGCCCTTCGCCGCGTAGCCAATTGCCGGTTCCGCCAGCTCGGCGAACGAGCGTGTGCCGTACTGGTCCAGCAGCGCGAACGCGCCGTCTACGAAGCCCGGCACCGAGGGGGAGAGCGGCCCGTGCTGCGCCAGCACGCGGTGCCCGCCCGGCGCGTCTTCGCCGTGCTCCGTCATGAACTCGATGCTGGCGTTGCGCGGGCCAATACCGCTGCCCATGAACGCGAGAATGTCATCATCGTGCCACGCGCCACTGGCGTCTGGCCGCGCCACCACCGCGAACAGGTCGCCGCCGATGCCGCAGCGGCTCGGCATCACCACCGTGCCCACCAACGCCGCCGCCACTGCCGCGTCGATCGCGTTGCCGCCCTCCGCCAGCACGCGCAGCCCCGTCGCGGAAACGAGGGGGTGCTGGCTGGCGATCATGCCGCCCCGTGTCAGGGTCGGGCTGACCCGCCGGACGTCGCAACTGCGCTGCTTCTTGCCGTCGTAGGCGCGGGGAAATCCGAAAGCCATGCGTCTTTCTCCTGAATCGCGATACTTCGCCCTGCCGCGATCATAACGGATTTCGGCGCGGTCTCAGTTGGGCGAGGGATGGTGGAAGCATGCCGGCGAATCCGTTTCTCCGGGCCGAGGGAGTGCACCGCAGCGTCGTCACGCCGGTCGAGCTCTTCTTCGACCTCGTCTACGTCTTCGCCATCACTCAGCTGTCGCACAAGTTGCTGGAGCACTTCAGCGTCCACGGGGCGCTGCAAACGGCGGTGCTCTTGCTGGCCGTCTGGTGGGCGTGGGTCTACACCGCGTGGTTCACCAACTGGTTCGACCCGGATCAGCGCGGCGTGCGGCTGGTGCTGATTGCCCTGATGGTCGCCAGTCTGCTGATGTCCACCTCGATCCCGGAGGCGTTCGCCGAACGCGGGCTGCTCTTCGCCGTCGCCTATGTGGCGCTACAGGTGGGACGGAGCCTGTTCGTGATCTGGGCCGCCCGCGACAACGAGGTATTGCGGACAAACTTCACCCGGCTCATCATCTGGTCGATTCTGGCCGGGGCGTTCTGGATCGCCGGCGCGCTGGCCGAGGGCCCCATGCGCGAGGTGCTCTGGGTGATCGCCGTGCTGGTCGATTACGCCGCGCCGCTGACGTTCTTCGCGGTGCCGGGCCTCGGTCGCTCATCCACCACCGACTGGAACATCAGCGGCGAACACATGGCGGAACGCGCCCAGCTCTTCGTCATCATCGCCCTAGGGGAATCGATCCTCGTCACCGGCGCGACCTTCGCGGACATGGAGATTTCGCTGATCGAAATCGCCGCCTTCATCGTCGCGTTCCTCGGCAGCGTGGCGCTCTGGTGGATCTACTTCGACCGCGCCGCCGGCGACGCCGCCGAAGCCATTGCCCACTCGGACGATCCCGGCGCACTGGCGCGTTCGGCCTACACGTACATCCATTTGCCTATCGTTGCCGGCATCATCGTTTCCGCCGTGGGGGACGAACTCGCCATTGCGCACCCCGGCGGACACAGCTCGCCAGAACTGCTGCTGGCCGTGCTGGGCGGCCCGGCGCTCTATCTGGCGGGCCACGCCCTCTTCAAATACCTCGTGTTCCACGTCGTCTCGATCCCGCGCCTCGTCGCCATCGCGGTGCTCGCCGCCCTGTGGTTTATTGCCGCAGACTGGCAGCCAATCATGGTCGCGGTCGCCGCGCTCATCGTGCTGGTCGGGGTGTGCGTCGCCGACGCCCGCACGGTGCGCTATCGAGACCACCTCGCCCTGAGCCGCGCCGGCTGAGTTCACGGCATCCTGAGACCACGTCATTCTGAGCGAAGTCGAAGGATTTCGTCGTTGGCGCCACACTGACGAGGGACGAGGTCACGCGATACGCTCGAGCCCCGTCCTGTGCGCACTCGCAGGACGACACGAGTTTTGCGTTGCGCGTGCACCTGCCTGACTGGAGAAGATGCCATGCCACTCGTCTTCGCGGCTATCGCGCCGCACGGCTTCCCGCTCATCCCTGACCTCGGCGAGGACGCTGGCGGCGCCCTGCAGACCCGCGCCGCCATGGGCGAAATGCAGCAGCGCGCGGCCGCCGCCGGGGTCGAGGCCATCGTCATCGCCGGGCCGCACGGCGTCCGCGTGCAGGGCGCCATCGCGCTCGCCGACACCAGCCGCGCCGCCGGCTCCCTGACGTGGGAGGGGCGCACCGTCGAGCTGAACGTCCCCATCGACGGCGACCTGACTGACGCCATTACCGCCGCCGCCCGCGCCCGCGATCTCCCCATTGCGCTCGTAGGGTACGCCGGCAGCCGCCGCGACCAGAGTGTGCTGCCGCTCGACTGGGGTTTCCTGACGCCGCTCTGGTTCCTCGGTCACGATCAAAACATGCCGGGACTCGGCAATGTCCTCGCCGACCCGCCGGCGGAGGAGATCGGCCCGCCCGCTGTGCTCGTCTCGCCATCTCGCAGCATCCCGCGCGATCAGCTCATCGCCTTCGGCGAGGCCGTGGCCGAGGTCGCCGCCGCCAGCTCGCGCCGCATCGCTTTCGTCGCGTCCTGCGACTGGGGCCACCGCCACGCCGAGAGCGGCCCCTACGGCTATCACCCGGCCTCCGCCGAGGTCGACGCCGAGGTTCTCGCCGCCGTCTCCGCCAACGATCTCCTCTCGCTGCAAGCCCTCCCGGATGCCCGCGCCGAGGAAGCCGCCATCGACGGCCTCTGGCAGCTCCTGATGCTGGGCGGCGCCTTGCAAGGCACGAATTGGCCCGTCGACGTCCTGAGCTACGAGGCCCCGACCTACTACGGCATGTTGGTTGCGATGTGGGCGCCCGCTGGCGGCGCCTAAGCGTAAGCGGAGGCGTATACAGCGCCGCGCAGAAGTCCTGACGCCGCCGCTAGACCCCTCGTGTCTCGAGCGCAGTCGAGAGACCTCGTTCCGTCACGCGCCCCGACGAGGTCTCTCACGTTTGCTGTGCATTGGCTTTTGCGAGGCTTGGTGCACCGGAGAAGCCCTCACCCCAACCCCTCTCCCGATGCGCGGGAGAGGGGTTTTTGCCCCGGGCAACTGCACGAGATTCGGCGTGGTTCTGCCGGAAACTCGCCACGCCGCGACCAACCGACTCCCCTCTCCCGCGCATCGGGAGAGGGGCTGGGGGTGAGGGCATTTCGTCGATTCGGGCATTGCAGATGCAATGCACTGCAAGCGTTCTCGACTGCGTTCAAGACACGAGTTCTGCACGACGCTGTGTAGGCGGGACGTGCGGAGGGCGTCGGATTGATGCTCCCGCTGGCTACGGGTGATGTCCTGAGCTTGTCGAAGGACCTCGTCGCCGGTCAACGCTTTCCACATCTCTCATCGACGTTTCCGGTCGACAGGGTGGCGCGCGACCCTCGGGCCGCTACCCGAGTTCATCCGGCGCGGGCGGCTCGAACTCCCGCGCCCACAGCCGCAACTCAGCCTCCGTCACCGCGAAGGAATGCGGCGGCAGCGCCCCGTTGCGCGCCAGCGCCCGCTGCACCAGTTCATCCAGCGGCGCCTCGAGGTAGCGCAGCTCAAACCCGACCTCCTGCGCCGCCGCCCGCGCCCGGAAGTCGTCGCGCTCCGCCCGGGTCCACATGCCCCAGTCCAGCACCACATCTGCCCCCAGCTGCACTGCCCGTACGGCGATGTCCCACTGCACCTCCTTGATGGCAAGGCGGCGGTCGTCGTGGTGCGGTTCAACGGGGTGGTAGAGGCGGCAGACCCAGTCATCTTCCGACAGGCGCAGCGCTGGACGGTCACGCTCCAGTTGTTTCGCCAGCGTGGTTTTGCCGGCGCACGGCAGGCCGCAGAGCAGGGTGATGGTCGCCACGTCGCGATTCCCTCCCACGGCACACCATGCCGCGCCAGACGCAGCGAACCCCACCATCGGCGGTGGGGTTCGTTGCCTTGCAGCGTACTGCAAGCCTGTATCGTCCTGAGCGTGTGGGGCGACTTCGTTCGTCGCGGTCTGGACGCTGCGAACGAGATTTTGCGATGTCGCTCAGGACGCGGTCGTGGCGATGGGGTCTAAACCGAGAGGTCCACCATCACGTTCTTGACTTCGGTGTACAGCTCCATGCCGTGCATCGCCAGCTCGCGCCCGAGCCCGCTCTGCTTGTAGCCGCCGAACGGCCCGAAGACCCCCGGCCCGCCGTTGGAGTTGATCGCTACCTGCCCGGCGCGCAGCCCCTTCGCCACGCGCAGCGCGCGGCCGATATCGCGCGTCCAGACCGAGCTGGCCAGCCCGTACACGTTCGCGTTTGCCAGCCGCAGCACCTCGGCCTCATCGTCGAAGGGGATTACCGAGACGACCGGCCCAAAGATCTCCTCCTGCGCGATCCGCATGTCGTTGTTGACCTGCGCGAAGATCGTCGGCTGGATGAAGTTGCCCTCGTTCAGGTCGGTTGGCCGCCGCCCGCCGAAGACCAGTTCGGCGCCTTCACCCGCGCCGATATCGACATAACTGGCAACCCGGTCGAGTTGCCCCTCGGAGATCACCGGCCCCATGCGGGTGCCTTCCGCTAGCGGGTCGCCGACGGTGAACGCCTCCGCCTGCGCCACGAAGTTGCTAAGGAAGGTGTCGTAGCCACGCTTGCCGACGAACAGCCGCGTGCGCGCGGTGCAGACCTGACCCGCGTTGCGGAACGCCGCCGGGGCCGCTTCCGCCGCCGCCTTCTCCAGATCGGCGTCCGCGAAGACGATGTTCGGGCTCTTGCCGCCCAGCTCCAGCGATACCTTCTTGATGGTGGCTGCCGCCGCCTGCAGGATGCGCGTGCCGGTCGCGGTTTCGCCGGTGAAGGCGACCTTGTCCACGCCCGGGTGCGCCGCCAGCGCCTCGCCGATTTCGCGGCCCGGTCCCGGCAGCACCGTCACTACGCCCTCGGGCACGCCTGCCTCGGCGCAGATCTCGCCCAGCACCAGCGCCGTCAGCGGGGTGAGGGAGGCCGGCTTCAGGATCAGCGTGCAGCCGGTCGCCAGCGCTGGCGCCACCTTCCATGAGGCCATGGAGAAGGGGAAATTCCACGGCACGATCTGCGCGCAGACGCCGACCGGCTCCCGCAGGGTGAAGTCCAGCAGGTGGTTCGCCATGGGTACGGTTTCGCCGTAAAACTTGTCGCCGGCGCCCGCGTAGAAATCGAACACCATCGCGGAGGACGCGATTTCGCCGCGCGACTGCGCCAGCGGCTTTCCCGTGTTCAGGCTCTCCAGCAACGCCAGTTCCTCGCTGCGCTCGCGGATGCGGTCGGCCACCTTCTGCACCACGCGGCCCCGCTCGTAGGCGCTCAGCCGTGGCCACGGCCCCTCATCAAAGGCGCGGCGCGCGGTCGCCACCGCCCGCTCGACATCGGCCAGCCCGGCCTTCGCCACCTCGGCCAGCGGCTGATTCGTGGCGGGATTGAGTACGGTGAACGTTTCCCCGGAGAGCGCCGGTGTGAACTGATCGGAGACGAAGAGGTTGCGGCGCTGGACTTCGTGTGCGGTGACCATGTCTGCCTTTCGTCGGGCGTTGCGGTGTGCCGGGGCGCGTGCGTCGCGCCCCGGCGTCCTGTCTACAGGCTAACGCAGACCGCCTTGGTCTGCAGGTAGTTATTGAGCACCTCGTGCCCCATCTCGCGGCCCCAGCCGCTCTCCTTGTAGCCGCCGAACGGCAGCGCGGCGTCGAAGACGTTGTAGCAGTTGACCCACACCGTGCCGGCCCGCAGTTGCGCCGCCAGCTTGTGCGCCTTGCTGATATCGCGCGTCCAGATCCCCGCCGCGAGGCCGTAGTTCGTGTCGTTGGCGCTGGAGGGCAGGTCGTTCAGATCCTTGAACGGCACCGCCGCCACGACCGGGCCGAAGATCTCCTCGCGGACGATCTGCATCCCCTCGTTGACATCGACGAAGACCGTCGGCTCCACGAAGTAGCCGCGGTCGCCCACGCGGTTGCCGCCGGCCGCGGCCCGCGCGCCCTCATTGCGCCCGGAGTTCATGTACCCGGTCACGCGGTCGAACTGCTCCTGCGAGACCACCGGCCCCATCTGGGTGTCCGCGTCCAGCCCGTGCCCGACCTTGATCTGCTTCGCGCTGTCCGCCACGCCGGAGATGACCTTGTCGAAGAGGCTGTCATGGATGAACAGGCGCGAACCGGCGGTGCAGCACTGGCCGTGGTTGAAGAAGATGGCGTGCGCCGCGCCAGCGATCGCCAGCTCCGGGTCGGCGTCCGGCAGCACCACGTTCGGGCTCTTGCCGCCCAGTTCCAGCGTCACCTTCTTCAGGTTGCCCGCCGCCGCCTTGACGATCAGTTTCCCGACCTCGGTGGAGCCGGTGAATGCGATCTTGTCGACGTCCGGGTGAGCGGCCAGCGGCGCGCCGGCGTCCTCGCCGAACCCGGTCACGATGTTGACCACGCCGTCCGGGAACCCGGCCTCCTGAATCAGTTCGCCCAGCCGCAGCGCGCTCAGCGGCGTCTGCTCCGCCGGCTTGAGCACGATGGTGCAGCCGGTGGCCAGCGCCGGACCCAGCTTCCACGCAGCCATCAGCAGCGGGAAGTTCCACGGGATGATCTGCCCGACCACACCCACTGGCTCGCGCAGGGTGTAGGCGAGGTAGTCTCCGGGGAAGGAGATGGGGATCGTGTTCCCCTCGATCTTTGTCGCCCACCCCGCCATGTAGCGGATGTTATCGACGGCCAACGGCACATCGGCCACCCGGGCCACGCTCAGCGGCTTGCCGTTGTCGAGGCTCTCCAGTTCGGCCAGTTCCTCGGCGTGGTCCTCCATCAACTGCGCGAAGCGCTGCATCAGGCGGCCCCGCTCGGAGGGCTTCATCGTCCGCCACGGCCCGTCGTCGAACGCCTTGCGGGCGGCGCGGACAGCGCGGTCGATATCCTCCGGGCCGCCCTTCGCCACTTGGGTCAGCACTTCGCCGGTAGCGGGGTCGTAGACATCGAACATCTCGCCGGTGGCAGCCTCCACCCACTCGCCGTTGACAAGCAAGCGGTGCTGCTTCTGCACGAACTCGGTGACCGGGGCAATGAGAACGGGGTTGCTCAGCGTCGAAGCGGTTGCGACCATCGTGGGTCCTTTCATGGATGCGCCGGCGCCGGCCTTCGTTGGCGGCGCCAGCTTGCTGCCGTGAGTTACGGGAATGCGATAACCGGTTGCGACATCAGCTCACGCCTACCTCCTGCATCAGTTCGGCAAATCCGGGTTCGCCGAGGAAGCCGCGCAGTGCGACCGCCCGGCGTTGCAGCGATGTGGCGAACTCCTCGAGATTCGGCGCCTCGTGCACCAGCCCCCGGTACGGTCGCGTCGCGACGCGCCCCTCAGCGGTGACGCCGCAGAGCATCCCCCAGTGGCTGAGATCGGCGGTGTAAATGGCGGTGGCGACGCAGCCAGCCAGCCAGCGCAGCACCTCTTCCACGTCCGGCGGGGCAGGGTGGAGCGGCAGCACTTGAAACTGCGCGTCCAGCGAGAAGACGCCCTCCGTGTTCGTGCGCCGCATGTGGCAGGAGTACCGGATCACGCCCTCCTGCCCCACGCCCAGCGCCCGCACGGTCATCACGATGCCCAGCCGCTCCACCAGCGAGCAGCCATCATTGGGAGACTGCCACTCGCCCGTCTGGTACCGCGCTCGCAACCGCGTCAGTTGCGCCAGTTCGAGATCGCTGAACCCTTCCATGCTTTGCTCTCCACCGTCGGTCGCCCTGCGTGCTCTGCCTCAGGGCTCGTGCTGGTTCGCTGTCGACGTCACTCCCACGTGACGTCCTGAGCTTTTCGAAGGACCTTGTCGCCGGTCGCGGAACTCCGCATCCCGGCGACGCCTGACCAAAGGGCCACACACGAAACGCCTGCTACAGCGCGATGCAGACCGACTTGATTTCGGTGTACAGCTCCAGCGCGGCGTGGCCCATCTCCCGGCCCCAGCCCGACTGCTTGAAGCCGCCGAAGGGGAGCGCCGGGTCCGTGCTGCCGTAGGTGTTCACCCAGACCGTGCCCGCCTTCACCCGCGCCGCCAGCGCGTGCGCCTGACTGACATCGCGCGTCCAGATGCCCGCGCCGAGGCCGTAGCTCGTCTGGTTCGCCAGCCGCACCAGCTCGTCCATGTCGTCGAAGGGCAGGCACACCACCACCGGCCCGAAAATTTCCTCGCGGAAGATGCGCATGCCGGGGTCGACATCCACGAACACCGTCGGCTTGATGAAGTAGCCGTCACCGCCCGCCGCCGCGCCGCCGGCCACCGCCCGCGCGCCCGCCTGCTGGCCGTCCGCCAGATAGCCGGAGACGCGGCTCAACTGTTCGCTGGAGACCACCGGGCCCATGTCCGTGGCGGGGTCGAGGCCCGGCCCCAGCGTGATCTGCGCCGCGCGGTCCGCCACGCCCGCCACGACCTTGTCGAAAATGCGCTTCTGCACGAACAGGCGCGAGCCAGCGGTGCAATCCTGCCCGTGGTTGTAGAAAATGGCGTCCGAAACGCCGGGGATCACCGCGTCCAGATCAGCGTCGCCCAGCACCATGTCCGGGCTCTTGCCGCCCAGCTCCAGCGAGACCTTCTTCAGGTTGCCGGAGGCCGCCTGCACGATCAGCTTGCCGACCTCGGTGGACCCGGTGAAGGCGACCTTGTCGACATCCGGGTGCGCCGACAGCGCCGCGCCCGCCGTCTCGCCGTAGCCCGTGACCACGTTGACCACGCCGTCCGGGAACCCCGCCTCCTGAATCAGCTTGCCCAGATACAGCGCGCTCAGCGGCGTCTGCTCCGCCGGCTTCAGCACAATCGTGCAGCCCGCCGCCAGCGCCGGGGCCAGCTTCCACGCCGCCATCATCAGCGGGTAGTTCCACGGGATGATCTGCGCGCAGACCCCGACCGGCTCCCGCCGCGTGTAGGCGTGGTAGGCGTCCGGCGCCGCGACCGCCAGCGGGATGAAGTTGCCCTCGATCTTGTCCGCCCAGCCCGCGAAGTAGCGGAACATGCTCGCCGAGCCGGGAACATCCGCCTCGCGCGCGGCCTGCGCCGGCTTGCCGTTGTCGAGGCTCTCCAGTTGCGCCAGTTGCTCCGTGTGCTGGTCGATCAGCTCCGCCAGCCGCCACAGCAATCGCCCGCGATCCGCCGGGCTCAGGCGCGGCCAGTCGCCGCCATCGAACGCCCTTCTCGCCGCCGCCACCGCCAGATCGACATCCGCCGCGTCGCCCGCCGGCACGCGCGTGAACTCCTGTCCGGTCGCCGGGTCAATCACCCCCAGCGTCTCCCCGGACTGCGCCGGGACCCATGCGCCGTCGATCAGCATCGTGTGCTGACCGGTGGCGAAGGCCTCGACCTCGGGCGAAAGGTGCGTTTGCGCGAGAACTGTCACGGCGACCTCCATATTGTGGGTTGATTGTAGTTACAGGGTAACTAAAGCCATGGGGATGGTGCCACGCGCGGCGCTACCGCGCAAGGTCCGGCCTGTTAGAGGCTGACGGACGTTGCCCAGCTCACTCCGTCATCTCGAGGAAACAGGCAGGCGACCTGCGCCGATGCGGCATGAGCATTCCGGCAGGCGGCAAAACTTGAGTCCGAGCCGGCGCGGAGAGACACAGCAGCCCGCTGGCGAGGGGGCGCCCGCCGCGCCAAAGCCGCCACGCTCGCGTGGTGCGATGTTCACACTCGCGCTCGCTACCCCGATGTCATCCCGAACCCGCAGGTGAGGGATCGCCCACCCCCAACCAAATCATCACGGCCCAATGCTCTGCCTCCACGCGGCGCAGGGAGTGGTGATTTGGTTGGGCGGGCCGGCGTCGTGACCCCGTAAGTTGGGGGTGGGCGATCCCTCACCTGCGGGTTCGGGATGACATCGGGGTGGGGGAGGCCGGGGTGAAAGGCGGACTATCGGATTCGGCTGTGCTCGATGCCGCACCCGCAGGGTTTGGCAAACATCATGGTGGCAAGCGCTGGCGCGGGGAAGCGCCGCGCGGCTGGTGATACGAAGCAGGGGATTTCGCAGGGCGCTCGACCCGCGAATGCGCGCCCGCAGGCGGACTCCCCGCCGTGCCGCTCCGGCGCATGGCATCATGCCCCATGCAGGAACGCGCCAGATCCGGCGCAGCGCGGCAGCGCAGTCTGCCGAAGCAACGACCAGACACTGTTCAGGAAGGACGCATCCCATGAACCTCGCGCGGCTGGCGGCGGAACACGCCGAGCGCAGCGGCCCCATCGGCGTGGCGCTGATCGGCGCCGGCAAGTTCGGCTCCATGTTCCTCACGCAGGCGCCCACCATGCCCGGTATCGCCGTGCGCGCCATCGCCGACCTGTACCCGGAGCGCGTCCCCGAGAAACTGGCCGGGCTCGGCTGGTCGCCGGAGGCCATCGCCGCCGTCCGCCTCACCCGCGATGTCGCCGAGGCCGTCTCCGGCGAGGACATCGACGTCGTAGTGGAAGCGACCGGCGATCCCATCGCCGGCGCGCTGCACGCCCTCGCCGTCTTCCGGGCGGGCAAGCACCTCGTCAACGTCAATGTCGAGGCGGACGTGCTGGTCGGCCCGGCGCTGGCGAGGCGAGCCGCTGCGGCCGGCGTCGTCTATTCGCTGGCATACGGCGATCAGCCCGCCCTCATCGCCGAAATGGTCGACTGGGCGCGCGCCTGCGGCTTCCGTGTCGCCGCCGCCGGCAAGGGCACCAAGTACCTGCCGGAGTACCACGCCTCCACGCCGGACACGATCTGGGCGCACTACGGCCTGACCGCCGACGAGGCGAAAGCCGCCGGCATGAACTCCCAGATGTTCAATTCCTTTCTCGATGGCACCAAATCCGCCATCGAGATGGCCGCCGTCGCCAACGCTAGCGGCCTCACCCCGCCGCCCGACGGCCTGCAGTTTCCCCCCGTCGGCGTGGAGGAACTCGCCGAGAAGCTCGCCACCGACGGCCCCGGCTACGTCGAGGTGATTTCCTCCCTCAACCGTGACGGCTCCGATGTCCCGCGCGATCTGCGCTGGGGCGTCTACGTCGTGCTGGAAGCGCCGACCGACTACGCCGCCGCCTGCTTCAAGCAGTACGGCCTGCGCACCGATCCCTCCGGCCGCTTCGCCGGCACGTACAAGCCGTACCACCTCATCGGCATGGAGCTGGGCATCTCCATCTATAGCGCCGCCCTCCGCAACGAGGCCACCGGCTTCCCGACCGCCTTCCGTGGCGACCCTGTCGCTGTCGCCAAGCGCGATCTCGCCCCCGGCGACCGCCTCGATGGCGAGGGTGGCTTCACCGTCTGGGGCAAGCTGATTCCCGCCCGCCGCAGCGTCGAACTCGGCGCGCTGCCCATCGGCCTCGCCAAGGACATCGCCGTCGTCAACGCCGTCCCCGCCGGCCAGATCGTGCGCCTCAGCGACGTCGTCCTCAACCAGCCGGAAGAGGTCATGGAACTGCGCCACGAAACCCTGCAACTGGTCGCGGACTAGATGGGCGCGCTGGACCCGGCCCGGCCGGTGCTGGTCACCGGCGGCGCCGGGTTCATCGGCAGTCACCTCGTCGCGCGGCTACTCGCGGACGGCGAATCCGTCGTCGTGCTGGACGACCTCTCCGGCGGTGAACCGTCCCGGCTACCGCCGGATGTCCCGCTGATCGAGGCGGACATCGCCGACCCGGCCACGGCCGACGCTATCGCCGCCGTGCGACCGCGCGCCATCATCCACGCCGCCGCCCAGATCAGCGTGCCGCACTCCATGGTCGATCCCGCCCGAGACCGCGAGGTCAACCTGATAGGCACGCAGCACGTCATCGCCGGAGCCAGAGCAGCCGGTAACGCCCGCGTCGTCTTCCTCTCCAGCGGCGGCGGCATTTACGGCGAAACGCCCGTCCCCGCCACCGAGGACACGCTCCCGCGCCCGAAATCCTATTACAGTGTCCATAAGTACGCGGCGGAGCAGTACCTCGAACTCTCCGGCCTGCCGTACGCCATCGCCCGCCTCGCGAACGTTTACGGCCCCCGCCAGCGCGCCGGCACGGAGGGCGCCGTCGCCGCCATCTTCGCCGAGCGCCTGCAAGGCGGCCTGCCCATCACCATCCACGGCGACGGCGAGCAGCGCCGCGACTTCGTCCACGTCGCCGATGTCGCCGCCGCTCTGACGACGTTGCTGCGTACCCCCCAGAGCGGCGTCTGGAACGTTGGGTCCGGCCGCGCCGTCACCATCAACGCCCTGCTCGCCGCCGCTGAGCGCGCCTTCGGCCCCGCCGTCTCCATCCATCACGCCCCCGCCCGCCCCGGCGACGTCATCACCTCCACCCTCGACGTCGCCAAAATCGCCCGCGACCTCGGCTGGCGCGCGCAGATCGAGCTGGAGGAGGGGATTCGGACGCTGCGAGAATCAAACGGAGAGCATGGCGCCGCTTGCTAACGCTCGCCTTCCGCCCGGCGAACGGTGCGGAGGCGGGAGCGGGAAACGACGGCGCCGGTGAAGTCGCACCGCAGGGCCGTCGTGTGTCGTATGCGGCCCCCGGTCCAGATCACTCCAGACATCACGCAGTCCTGAAACCGCGCCTGCACCATGGCGCAGTCCGCGAAATTGACTCCGGTCAGGTCGCAGCCGACGAAGTACACGTCTTTGAACGTTGATCCTGAGAAGTCTGAGCCTGCGAGAGAACAGTCGTGGAACGATGTGTCCGCCACGAGCGCGTACTTGAACGTCAACTGTGAGATGTCAGACTCGGAAATGGTTATGGAGCCAATGTACTCCTCTGGTTTATCTTCATCTTCATCACCAACCGGGTCATCACCAAACTGGTATTCGCGAAACTGCCACGGCAAATTTTCGTCGTGCTGCCAGCGGTCAATAACCCATGTCCCGACGAGGCCGACCTGATCACAAGCAAAGCACTTGCCTTCTCCGGCAATGGTGTAACTGATTACTCCGGCGCCGTGACACCACGGACACTCAACCGCAAATCGCTGTGCAAACGCTTCCGGTTCCTCATCGAGCCAGCCGACGCCCTCGCATACGTCGCAATTGCGGTCGAATGAAAATCGCTCGCAGCGGGGGCAGCGAATGCCGGAGTGGACAATGGCGCCCCGGTCGTCGAGTCGGATGCGATCTTCCGTCTCGATATCCTCGACATCGGTGACATCCAGCGCGTCAACAGCGCTGGCAGCCAGAAAATTGACCTCGGTCGTTTTGTAGTCGAACAGCGCACCCGTCAGCGTTGCGCCGTTGACTGTTGCTCGCTCGACCGTTGCTTCGCGAAAATCGGCGCCGGTCAAGTCGGCTTCAGCGAAATCGACGTCGCGGAATTGCGCTCCGGCGACAAGCGGCCGCGCGAACACCGCTCCGACGAATGATGCATCGGTGATCTGTGACTGCTCCATGCGGGCGGCGGTCAAGTCGGCGCCGTCGAACCTTGAACGGGTGATGCGCGCGTTGGACAGATTCACGTGCGAAAGGTCCGCGCCGGTGAAGTCCATCCCGGAAAGGTCCAGCGGATCATCACCCGGATCTGGCTCCGTCCGCGCCCGCAGAGTTTCCATCAGCGCTGCGTCCGCCACCCGCAACGACGGCGACTCCGCATCGGCCATTTCCGCCTCAGCCCGGTTCTCGCTATCGGAAACGTCGCTCATGGCACAGTCCCTCGGGTATCAGGCAAGTCGCAGGCAGCTCGCGGCATCGCGAGGCGTAAGGCTGCGGGCTAGCTTTTGGCCCGGGCGTGGTTGCCCGGCTGCATCTCTGCCAGCAACTCCGGCGCGATCATTGCGTCCGCAAACTGCTTCGCATCCGCGTGAACTGCCGTGAAACCGGCGTCACTCCAGTCGCTGCCGGTCAGGACGCAGTCTGCGAAAGACACATCCTCCACCGTGCCCCCGGCAAACACCGCGCCCTGCAGATTGCAGCCCGTGAATCGCACGTTCACCAGCCGCGCCGCCGCGAAGTTCGTCTCCGCGAACGAGCACGCCGTGAAGTCGACATCCTCGATGTGCCCACCGGCGTACCAGCAGTGCGAGAAATCGACATCGCGGAACCCCATCCCCGGAAACTCGATCTCCGACTCGTACTCGTAAATCTCTCCGGAAACGTTGTCATCGAACTGATTGCGGTCGATCACCCACGTGCCGACCTCCCCCTCGCCATCACAAACCAGACAACTCGCGCTGCTCATCGAATAGCTGATCTGCCCTGAGCCGCCGCACCATGGGCAGTCAATCGGGTCCTGCTGGCGCGGAGCCGCCGGCGCTTCCTCAACAAAGCCGATGCCGTCGCACTTGCTGCACGTCGGGTCCAGGCCGCGTTCCGGGCCATCCCACTGCTCACAACGGGGGCACCGCACCCCGTGGTGCGCGTGAGCGCCGCGCTCATGGAGCGTCAGGCGCTCGCGGGGGTCCATGTCGTCGTCGTCGATCTCGGCGATATCCATGCCCTGCACATTCGCCGCGTCGAGGAAGTTCGCGCCAGCTGCGCCACTATCGAAGACGACGCCGTTCAGATTGGCGTCCCGAAAATCCACGAGTTCCAGCATTGCGCTGCGGAAATCGGCGTCCTGCAGATCGGCGCCCTCGAAGTCGGTATTGAGCACATCGGCGCCCTGAAACGACGCGCCAACAAAACGCGCGCCAGCAAACGAGGTGTCATTGATGGTGGCGCCAGCCAGTCGCGCGCCCGCAAGGTTCGCGCGGCTGAAATCGCACCCAACGAGTTCGGCGCCCGCAAGATTGACCCCCTGCAAATCGGCGCCGGAGAAATCCATCTCGGAGATCTCCAGCGGATACTCACCCGGTCTCGGTTCTTCGCGCGTACGCAACGCTTCCAGCAACCCTGCATTTGCCGCCTGAAGCGCCGGCGCGACCTCCTCGGCGTCATCGTCATCTGTGCGATCATCAGTGGCGACAACATCACTCACAGCAAGGCTCCTCGGGCAACAGGCGAGCAGATTCTCAGCGAACCCGATGTCGAACAAGTGTTCGCTATCATACGCCAGAATCAATCTCTCTGCCGGCGTTTTGCCGGTGATCCTCCGCCTCGGGAGGCGGCGCAGAGTACGCCAGCAGGATCGTTCACGGCCCTGACGCAGATAGGACTGGGTGTCCTTTGCTCCCGGCAACGACCATCCGGCGCTTCACGTCCCCAACCACGCTGCGCCGCCTCGTTCGTCTCGAAGTGGAGCCTTGGTCGCTGTCGCCGCCCACCCCGCGTGAATTCCTGTGCCCGCAGGCTCAGGAATTCACCGGGTGGGGGAGCGCCGGTAAACCACCGCGAAGGCGCCCCCGGACGGTATCGAACCGCCGTCCCGGCAAGCCGCGTGCCCCCGGAACACGCGCCAATCTTCAGGGCCCTTTAGGGTCCTTCCGTTGAGGTAGCTGGGTGTCTTTAGCGCCCAGCGGCAGGGTCGCGGCGCTCCGCACTCCCGCAACGGCGCCCGCTCGCACCATCACTCCCGCGCCGGCGTCAAATCGCCGGCGTCTCCGCCGCCTGCGTCGCGCCCGCCAGCACCTCGGCCTCCGACTCGCCGGGTAGCCGGATTTGCTGCAGATTGCGCACCTGCGGCCACACCACCGCGATGATCGCCACCGTCGCCAGCGTCCCGATGCCGCCGATCACCACCGCCGTCGTCGCCCCGAAGATCGCCGCCATGATGCCGGATTCGAACTCCCCGAACTCGTTCGACATCCCGATGAACAGGTGGTGCACTGCGCTCACCCGGCCGCGCATGAAGTCGGGCGTGTAGGTCAGTTGCATCGTGTGGCGGATCACCATGCTGATTACGTCGCAGGCCCCGGCCATCCCCAGCGCCGCCATCGACAGCCCCAGTGTGCGCGACGCCCCGAACAGCACCATCGCCACCCCGAACCCGGCTACCGCCAGCAGCAGCGTCACCCCCGCCCGGTGGAACGGCCCCTTGCGCACCAGCAGCACCGACATCACCACCGCGCCCACCGCCGGGGCCGCGCGCAGCAGACCCAGCCCGCTGGCGCCCACGTGCAGCACCTCCTCGGCGAAGATCGGCAGCAGCGCCGTCGCCCCGCCCAGCAGCACCGCCACCATGTCCAACGTGATTGCCGCCAGCAGGATCGGCGTCTTCCGCAGGAAATGCACCCCGGCGAACAGCGCCTCCCGGCTCAGCGGCTCATGGTGCTGTTCGAGTTTGCGCGGGTGCATCATCCCCAGCAGCAGCGCCCCACCGGCGATCATCGCCGCCGCGATGCCGAACACGATGGCCGTGTTGTTCCACGCCGCAATCGCCAGCCCGCCCAGCGCCGGGCCCAGCACCGCCGCCGTCTGCCAGCTACTGGTGCCCCACGCCGCCGCGTTGCTGAACAGCGAGGCCGGCGCCACCGAGGCCAGCAGGGCAGTCTCCGTCGCGCTGATGAAGGTGCGGCACAGCCCGATCATGAACAGGCAGACATAAAACAGCGGAATCGGGCCGTGCGTCGCTGCCAGCCCGGCCAGCGCCAGCGCCGCCAGCGCATCGACGGCCGTCGCTGTCACCGCGATGCGCTGCGGGTTGTGCTGGTCCGCGAAGTGCCCGATAGGCAGCGCCAGCAGCACGTTCGGCACGATCTGCACCAGCCCGACCAGCCCCAGCGCCACCGCCGATCCCGTGCGCTGGAACAGCTCCCAGCCGATCAGCACGCTCAGCATGGCGTGGGCGAACCCGCGCAGGAACTCGCCGGTCAGCAGCAGGCGGAAATCGGGGACACGCACCGCCTCCCACGGGTCGGACTTGATGGGCGCCGAATTGGTATCGCTCATGGAGGAGGGGAAAGGCTTTCACGCAAATCACGAATACACCGGCGGCATGGTCGTACACCTTGCGCGAAACGTCCATGCGCCGCGCCACCAACCCTCGATGGTACGGCGCCGCGCTCCGCGCGCCAGCACGACCTCCCCGACCACGATTTCATCGCAACATCGAAGATCCGATCTCCGCGCTCTCCGGTCTCCAACCCGACCTCCCCAACCCCGATGTCATCCCGACGAAGGAGGGATCGACCACCCCCAACTCCGTTACCGCGTCCCTCGTGCGATTGACAGCACGGCGCGCGGCCAGAAGCGGAGAGGGGTTCCCTGACCCTGAAGTTGGAGGTGGGCGATCCCTCGGCTGCGGCCTCGGGATGACATTGTGGGGGCGTAGCTCGCAATGGCACGTGGAGCAATGGCTCGAAGGGCGGCGCCACGAGCTCGCCGCCACCCCCGAGTGATGTCCTGAGCTTGTCGAAGGACCTCGGCGCCAACCGCGCTGGTCCGCATTGCCGACAGCCCCATCACATGATGCGCAACACTCGACGTGACAACCCTGCCAACTCCCCCCAACCGCAAAAGTTGGCAGCCTTGGCAGCCTTACCGGCCATCTCCGGCTCTGCCCCCGCGGCTTAGCCCACCTTTGACCGTCGAACCGAATTGCGGTCAACCATTTCCTGCCGTAGACTCGCGCCGCGTGAAGCTCACGCGGTTCTAGCGGAGGAAATGCATTCATGGCTCCCGCATCGAATTCTGGCAATCCGCAGGCGGCGCCGTCGCGCCGCGCGTTCCTCAAGGGCGGCCTCGTTCTCGGCGCCGGCCTCGCCGGGCTTACCGCCCTGCAGCGCAGCACGCTGGCCGCGGTATCCAGCAACCGGCTGGCCGCCGCCAACGCCTTTTATCAGGACGCGCCGCTGGCCGCCGATCAGGTCGTGCGCCTGCCCGAAGGCGAGCCGGTGCGCTTCGATCCCGGCGTCACCTCCGGCGGTAAGGGGCTGGAGATGCTCCAGAACCTCTTCGAAGGACTGGTCACCATCGACCAGCGCGATGGCTCCCTGCAGATGGGCGTCGCCGAGAAGATGGACGTCAACGACGACCAGACCGAGTTCACCTTCGTCGTGCGCGATGGCGTAACGTGGAGCGACGGCACGCCGCTGACCGCCAAGGACTTCGAGTGGAGCTGGAAGCGGGTGCTCAACCCGGACACCAAGTCCGAGTACACCTCCGCGCTCTACCCGCTCAAGAACGCCGTCGCCATCGATAACGGCGAGGCGGAGCTGGACACCCTCGGCGTCAAGGCCACCGACGACAAGACCCTCGTCGTCACGCTGGAGCACGCCACCCCGTTCTTCCCGCTGCTGGCCGCCACGTGGACGTACTACCCCGTGCCCCAGAAGACCGTCGAGGAGTTCGGCGACGCGTGGGTCGAGGCTGGCAACATGGTCTCCAACGGCCCCTACGTCCTCACCGAGTGGAACCACGACCAGAACATGGTCCTGGAGCGCAACGACGCCTACTTCGGCGAGGCGCCCACCATCACCAAGGGCGAGTACACCCTGTTCGCCGACCCGGTGACGCAGGCGCTGGTCGCCTTCGAGGCGGACGAGCTCGATCAGGCGCAGGTCGGCGGCGCGGATCTCGACCGCGTCAAGAACGACCCGGTGCTCGGCCCCATGGTCCAGATCTTCCCGCGCTCCGGCACGCAGTTCATCGTCATGGACACCACCAACGCCCCCACCGACAACGTCAAGCTGCGGCAGGCGCTCTCCATGGCGATCCAGCGCGATGCGCTTGCCAACGGCGTGCTGAAGGGCGAGTTCACCCCGGCGCCCACCATCCTGCCGGCGGACATCCCCGGCTTCAACGAGGCCGCCGCCCTTGGCGAGGACCTCGACAAGGCCAAGCAGTTGCTCGCCGACGCCGGGTTCCCGAACGGCGAAGGCCTGCCGGAGCTGACGCTCGCCTACACCGCCACCTCCACGCAGGAGAAGAAGTCGGCGGAGTACCTGCAAGGCGTCTGGAAGCAGTCGCTCGGGGTCAACGTCAAGCTCGATCCGCTGGAGGACAAGGCGTTTCAGGACTGGCAGGATTCCCTCACCGACAAGCCGTTCAATATGTACCTCAGCTACTGGGGCTCCGACTGGGGTGATCCGGCGAACTGGCACAACCAGCTCTTCGATTCGCAGGCGGACTTCTATCACAGCCACTGGAAGAACGACGAGTTCGACACCGAGGTGCGCGACGCGATCTCCATGGGCGACGCTGACGCCCGGTTGGCGAAGTACCAGAACGCCGAGCTAATCCTGAATCAGGATGCATCGCTGATTCCGCTCTTCCACCTCAACCGCATCTACGTCATCAAGCCGTGGGTGCAGGGTGTCGTCCACTACCCCATTCTGGGCCGCACCTGGCTGAAGTACATATCCATTCTGGAGCACTGATCGCCAGCTTGACGTACGCTTCCGGGGCCGCGCGGCGTCGCGCGGCCCCGATCCTGTTTACCCTGCACACCGGGCGTGAAATCGAGTTGCTGCCGTGCGGTCTGCGTACATCATCCGGCGGGTCCTGGCCCTCGTCCCGACCCTGCTGCTGATCTACACCATTACCTTTTTCCTGATGCACTCCACGCCGGGTGGACCGTGGGACGCGGGCGAAAAGCCGCTCCCCGCCGACGTGCAGGAGCGCCTGCGCGCCGCCTACGGCCTCGACAAGCCGCTCTACGAGCAGTATTTCGACTTCCTCGGCAAGGCGGTGCAGGGGGATCTCGGGCCGTCCTACGCCCAGCGCTCGCGCACCGTCATCGATATCCTCGGTGACACCTTCCCGGTCTCGTTGCAACTGGCGGCGGTCGCTACGCTCATCGCCATCGTCATCGGGGTGCCGCTCGGCATCCTCGGCGCGGTGCGCCACAACCGCCCGCTGGATTACCTCGCCACCTTCGTCTCCGTCTTCGGCATCTCCACGCCGGCCTACGTCGTCACCTCGCTGCTCATCCTGCTGCTCGCCAGCAAGTTACGCTGGCTGCCCACCAGTGGTTGGGACGGCATCTGGAGCCCGAAGGTCATCATCCCGGCGCTCTCCCTCGCGCTCTACCCGATGGCGGTGCTGGCGCGATACACCCGTTCCTCCATGCTGGAGGTGCTGCGGACGGACTATCTGCGCACCGCGCGAGCGAAAGGCATATCCGAGAAGGCGGTCATCATCCGCCACGGCCTGCGCAACGGCCTGCTGCCGGTGATCACCATCTCCGGCATCGTGCTGGCCGATATCGCCACCGGATCGTTCTTCGTGGAAACGATCTATCAGGTGCCGGGCGTCGGCCGCTACTTCGTGCAGAGCATCTCCGGCCGCGACTACCCGGTCATCCTCGGCACGGTGCTGCTGTTGGGGCTGGTCGTCTCCGTCATGAATCTCGTCGTTGATCTGCTCTACCCACTTCTCGATCCGCGCATCGGCAAGCGGTAGGGACGAGGAACCGCCATGTCTGCTACCGCATCGGCCACGGTCTTCGGCGACGGCCCGAATACGCACACCACCACGCTGGCGCAGGAGCGCCGCACGCGCGGCATGTGGGGCGACGCCTTTCGCCGCCTGTTGCGCTCGC
The DNA here is from genome assembly GCA_047605145.1 of Thermomicrobiales bacterium. Taxonomy (GTDB): domain Bacteria; phylum Chloroflexota; class Chloroflexia; order Thermomicrobiales; family UBA6265; genus JACCXM01. Next base: position 28,342 of record JASGGF010000014.1, read on the forward strand.
CGCTCGCCACCATCTCCGGGGTGCTGCTGCTGCTGCTGATTCTCGCCGCCATCTTCGCACCGCTGATCGTGCCCTACGACTACACCATGCAGGATTACACCGCGCTCACCCAGCCCCCCAGCAGCGCCCACCTGCTGGGCACCGATGACCTCGGCCGCGATATCCTCAGCCGCCTCATCTACGGCGCTCGGGTCTCGCTGGCCGTGGGTTTCGTGGTGCAGGCGGTGATCCTGTTGATCGGGGTGCCGGCCGGACTGGTGGCGGCGCACTTCGGCGGCAAGCTCGACACCTTCATCATGCGCACCGTCGATGCGCTCTATTCGGTGCCGAGCCTGCTCTTCATCATCGTCATCATGACCTTCCTTCGCGCCACCCTCGCCTCGCCCTCCAACGGCTTCACGGAGGCGCTGGCCGGGCTGGACAACCAAACCGGCGGCCTGCTCGGCGTGTTCATCGGCGTGGGGCTGGTGAACTGGATGCCCGCCGCCCGGCTGGTGCGCGGGCAGGCGGTCTCCCTGAAGGAAAAGGAGTTCGTGGAGGCGGCGCGCGGCCTCGGGGCCAGCGACAAACGGATCATGCTGCAGCACCTGCTGCCGAACGTGGTGCCGATCATCGTGGTCACCGCCACCATCGGCATCCCGCAGGCGATCATCTACGAGGCCGGCATCAGCTTCCTCGGCCTCGGCGCCCGCCCCCCAACCCCCAGCTGGGGCCTGATGATTTCGGAGGCGATCCCCAACCTGCGCTCCTACCCATACATGCTCGTCTCGCCGGCCCTCGCCCTCTCCTTCACCGTCCTTGCCTTCAACTTCCTCGGCGATGGGCTGCGGGACGCGGTCGATCCGTGGATGGGGAAGTAGCGGGGGGGGCCAGAGACACCCGGGGTTTCGTGACGCCGAAAAACCCTCACCCCCCCCAGCCCCTCTCCCGATGCGCGGCTGACTGGGGAGGTGTTGAGACCCGCGACGCCCTCTGGGGAAGCCCTCACCCCCAACCCCTCTCCCGAT
>JASGGF010000015.1:0-29240 GCA_047605145.1 Thermomicrobiales bacterium
CGGCATCGCCGGACGCGTCCCCGCTCGTGATGCGCAGATTCCGCAGCGTCGCCGTCGCGCTCGCCTCGACATACACCACGCGCCCGAGGTTCATTCCGCTCAGGATCGTGCTGTTCGCCGAGGAGTTGCCCGACCCCGCGCCGATCACTGTGACGTTGCCAGAGAGCGTGAAGGAGCCACCGTACACGCCGGGGCACACCACCACTGTGTCGCCATCCAGCAGCTTCGCCGCCAGCACATCGCCGCAGTGCTCCGCCGTGCCGCCATTGCAGATCACGTCGCAGGGGGTGCAGACGCCGTCCACCGCGATCTGATTGGCGGCGCACCCGCAGGCGGCGCACTGCACCGTCTGCCCGCAGTTGTTGGCGACTGCGCCGCACGTCCCGGAGCAGGTCTGCGCCGCCGTCTCCGGCGTGCAGCTGGGCGGCGTGGGCTTCTTCTTTTTCTTCCGCTTCTTCTTCTTGCGCTTCGCGTCTGCGTCTTCGGTGGCGAAGGCGCTCAGCCCGGCGGCCGCGAAGGGCAGCGCCGCCACGAGGCCGAGCGCGCGACGGCGGGACACGCCCGCGGCGAACTCGCGGGCGAGAGTGTCGAATCGTGGATCGTCCATGCCGATGGGTGCTCCCGTGCTGCGATGCTGAGTGGCGGTATTGTCAACTTGCCGCGCGAAGCATAGCGGCACGCGGTCGCATCTGACGCCATCTTGCTCCCACAGAGTCATCCCGGCGCAGGAGGGGCCGTTCTCCACCATCTTCGCCACACTGGTCCGGCTCCCGCGCCCCACCACAGCCTGTCCAACCAGCATGGCAAACCACCGCAGGAGACGCTGCGCGCCGTCTCCTTGGCCGCAGCGGCCCGGCTCCAGCCCTCAATCGCGGCCTCCCACACCACGATGTCATTCCGACGAAGGAAGAATCGTGCACCCCCAATTCCGTTACCACGGCCCGGTCTGACCGGTACCCACCGAACTCCAAGGCCGGAGCTGCACCGCGACGGTGCGCGGCAGGAGTCGGAGAGTGGCGCCCTGTACCCGGGAGTTGGGGGTGCGCGGTCCCTCCTGCGGTCGGGACGACGTCGGGGTGGGGAGCGGCGCTGTGGATAGCGGAGGGCTGCCGCCGTGACCCCGCCGTGTCGCAGACGACAACATCGTCCCACCAGCCTCGTATCGCCACCGGCGACAAAAAGCCCCTCTCCCGCGCATCGGGAGAGGGGTGAGGGCTTTCCCGGAGGGCGTTCCCGGCACCCCCGCCTAGATATGCAGCGCGTGCCCCAGCAGGTCCAGCGCCGCCTCGTGGATCACCTCGGAGACCGTCGGGTGCGGGTAGACGCTCATCGCGATCTCCTCCGGCGTCACCTCCAGCAGGCGGCCCATCGCCACGCCGCCGATCAGCTCCGTGGCGTGCGGCCCCACGATGGTCATGCCCAGCATGTCCTGCGTGTCGGCGTCGGCCACGATCTTGGTGAAGCCCTCCGTCTCCCCCTCGATCACCGCCTTGCCGTTCGGGCGCATCGGGAACTTGCCCGTCTTCACGTTGTGCCCGCGCTCGATCGCCTGCTTCTCGGTCAGGCCCACGGAGGCGATCTCCGGGCGGCAGAAGGTGACCATCGGGGAGTTGAGCACATCCAGCGGGTGCGGGTGCATGCCCGCGATGTTCTCGATGGCGATCACCCCCATGTGCATGGCGGTGTGCGCCAGCATCTGTTGACCGTTGATGTCGCCGATGGCAAAGATGTGCGGCACGTTCGTGCGCATCGCCGCATCGACCGGGATGATGCCGTCGGCGTGGGTGATGCCGACCGTCTCCAGCCCGATATCCTCCGTGTTGCCCTGCCGCCCGATGGCGACCAGCAGCACCTCGGCCTCCAGCACCTCTTCCTTGCCTCCGGCGCCCTTCACCCGCATCCGCACGCCGCTGTCAGTGACGTCGATGTCGTCGGCAGTGGGGCGGGAGTTCGGGTAGACGGCGATGCCCTGCTTCTTGAAGGCGCGCATCAGCACCTGCGCCGCCTCGTCATCCTCCGCCGGCACCACGCGGCCCACCAGCGAGACCTTCGAGCCGTAGCGGCCGTAGATGGAGGCCCACTCCACACCGACCGCGCCGCCGCCACGGATGATGAAGCTCTTGGGCAGCTCCTTCATCACCACCGCGTGGTCGGAGTTCATCACCCGCACGCCGTCCCACTCCAGCCCCTTGATAGCGCGGGGCCGCGTGCCGGTGTCGATGATGATGTTGCGCGCCTGCAGCGTGTACGGCGCGCCGCCGTCGTTCGGGGTCACCTCGACGCTGTTTGGCCCGGCGATCTTGCCACGCCCGGCCGCCACGGGGATGTTGTACTTCTTGTCGAAGAGGAACTGCAGGCCCTTGTACTGGCCGTTGACGACTTTCAGCGAGCGGTCCAACGCGGCGGGGTAGTTGAACGCGACATCGCCGGAGATATTCACGCCGAACTCGGCGGAGTGCTGCACCTGCTCGTAGACATCGGCAGACTTCAGGTACGCCTTGGTGGGGATGCACCCCTGATGCAGGCAGGTGCCCCCGATCTTGCCGATCTCGACCACGGCGACATCGAGGCCGAGCTGCTTGGCGCGGATCGCCGCGACGTAGCCGCCGGTGCCCCCGCCGATCAGCACGACATCGAAGGCCTCGCCATCGCGGGGGGCCGGCTGCGTTTGTGCCATGTGGGTGGTGTCCTTTTCCTGTGCGTGCGCTGGTGGGCGTCTTCCATTAGTCGCGGGGCGCAAAACCCCGCTGCTTCAGGGAAAAAGTATAGCGCGCGGCGTCCAGCGTTCCGCCGCAGCAGGTAGCCAAACGTCCCCCTGCGCCATTTGCGCGCCGCTTGCCGCGCCCGGCATCCTCTCGTACCTCGCCCGCCCCAATACCCCCCGCGTAGCTCTCCACCGCGACTCCACCCTTCACCCCGGCCATCCAGAGCCGCAGCAGAGGGAGCGCCCACCGCGCACCGGACGCCCCCGCGCACCGGCGCCAACGCTCCACCCTCCACCACGGCTCCACTCACCACGATGTCATTCCGACGCAGGAGGAATCGCTCACCCCCACCTTCGCCACAGCGGCCTAACGCTCCGCCCTCCACCGCGACCTCACCTGCCACGATGTCATTCCGACGCAGGAGGAATCGCCCACCCCCAACTGCGCCACAGCGGCCCGGCGCACGCCCTCCGCCACGGCTTTTCCAACAACAATGGCATCCCGGGTGGATGCAAGGGTTCGCAGAGGCAAGCGGAGAGCTGGCGCCGTAGCCCCGGGAGTTGGGGGTGCGCGATTCCTCATCTGCGGATTCGGACCGACATCGTGGTGGGGAAGGTCGCGGCGGAGTACGGAGCGCACTGGGTTGGCAGTGTGGACAGCGCTGCCAGCGCCGTTGCGACCGGCAGCGACACCGGCGCAGTCAGCGCGAAAGAGAACGGCCGTTCCGCACCGCGCCGCAACCCTCGCCCGCGTTCCGCCCCCGCGGCGCCCGCGCACACCCACGTCGCGCCCGAAACCACAAATCCCCCGGCAGCTGGATATCGACCCCGTCGTCATCCTCCGGGTCGTCCAGTTCATCTTCTTCGGGCAACAGGTTTCGCGTAGCGAGCATTCGCGGCATCATGCGTGCATGGTACGAGCAGACCGGCCCGGAATCATCATCACCCTGTGGAGGAACCCCGTGGGCATTCAGCGCATCACCATCGACCAGTCGCAGGCGCAACCCGCCACCAGCCCCATCTTCATCGGCGATGTCCTCTCGCAGGATCTCGTGCCCGAGGGGCTGGCGGACATCCTGCGCGTCACCGCCGTGACCTTTCAGCAGGGCGCGCGCAACAAGCGCCACACCCACACCACTGATCAGGTGCTAGTCGCCACGGCGGGCGAGGGGTTTGTCGCCAGCGACGACGCCCGCCTCACCCTGCGCCCCGGCGATGTCGCCTTCATCCCGAAAAACACGCCGCACTGGCACGGCGCCGCGCCGGATCAGGACTTCACGCACCTCTCGCTGTTGACGCCGGGGCACATGGAGATTGTGGAGGCGGACGCAGCGGAATAGCGCGCACTTCCCGCCAATCATCCCGTACGGACGGGACAATTCGCGCCGGATATACGTCGGAGCCACCCGGTTTGGGTTCATCTCCCCGCGAAACGCGCGAAAACCGTGCCTTTCGGGCCGTTGCCGCGGCGGCGTGCGGGCGCCAGAATGACGCCATCCCCCCGCAACGCCAGCCAACGCAACAACGCCGGAGTGGCAGAGTCGGGCAATGCCCGCTGGCGCCCGGCACGGGATACAGAACGTGCGGGAAGCAATCCTCCTTGGCCCGGCAGACGACAACGCGGCGCGTCAGCCATTCGACAGCGCAGGGCATGCCCCGCTCGCCCTGCCGGCCTTCGCGGCCCAATCCGGCGCCACGCAGCAGATGCTGCCGCCGTTGCGCTGGCTGATGCAGCCAGACGCCAGCCGCTTCGCCCACCCGGCGGAGTCGCAACTGGCCCACATGCTGAGCTTCTACGGCGTGCGCTGGTCGTACGAACCCACCACCTTCGCGGTGCGTTGGGGTCCGGAGGGGGAGCCGCTGCAGTTCGTGACCCCCGATTTCTACCTGCCTGATTACGACTGCTACCTCGAGCTCACCACGATGCGCCAGCGGCTGGTGACCCGCAAGAATCGCAAGTTCCGCATGCTGCGCGAGGCCTACCCGAACGTCAGTGTGCGCATCCTGTACCAGAAGGATTTCGAGCGGCTGCAACGCGTCCTCGATGCCCCGCGCACCCGGCCTCTAGCGGCCCTCGGCGGACCGGTCTTCGATGCTGGCCAGCTGCGTGAGCGCATCAGCATCCTCGCCGCTGACTACGTCGATCTGTGGGCCAGCAAGTCCACCGAGGAACGTGCCGTGCGCCCGCTTCTGCTGGGGCTGGGCCGCGGCTCGCGCACCTTCCTCGACGCGCTCGGCGCGGAGGTGCGGGCGCACGGCGTATCGGTCGATCAGGACCGCATCGAGCTGTCGCACCCCGGCGCGCCGGGCACGCGCCGCCGGGCGCGGGTTGAACGCTCACCGCAGGCCGCCATCGATCACCGCCCAGTCCTACTGGTGCAGGAGGTGCTCAGTTCCGGCCTCAGCGCCGCCTACGTCACCGCGTGGCTTCAGCGCCACGGCGCGGCCAGCGTCGAAATCTGCACCCTGCTGGACCGCGATGTCGCCCGCGTACTGGACGTACCGGTGGCCCTGCGCGGCTTCTCCGCCCCGGATGTCGCCCTCGCCGGCTTCGGCCTCTCCCGCTGGCGCGAGTTCCGCGATCTGCCCTACGTCGCCGCCGTCGAGGCCGCGCCCGCCTGACCCCCGCGCACCCCCAACCACCGGAGCGACGGCGCCCTCCGCTTGCCACGGCGTCCGTGCCCGCCACCAACGTCCGATGTCGTCCCGACGAAGGCGGGACCGCCCACCCCCAACTATCGGGTCGACGACTCCCTCTCCGCGTGCCGCTGCCAAACCTCACCACCACGGTCACCGGCCCCGTATCATCCCCCCATGCGCCCGACCACCCCGCACTACGCCACCCCGTACCACTGGTGGGGCCCCGGCCCGCAGCCCGCCGCGCCGCTCACCCTCGCCGCGCTCCTCCGCGCCGGCACGCTGGACACCGCGCAGGCCGCGTTCCTGTGGGCGGCGTTGGCGCAACGTCGCTCCCTGACCGTTGTCGGCGGTCCCAGCGGCCTCGGCAAGAGCACCCTGCTGCACGCGCTGCTCCCGTTGTTGCGGGCAACAACGCGGCGCGTGTTCCTGCGAGGTTGCTACGAGACGTTCGCGTTTGCTGCCGATGGCCTTCCCACAGGCGCTGTCATGTTGGTGAACGAGATCAGCCCGCATTTGCCCATCTACCTGTGGGGCCCCGCCGTCCGCCGTACGCTGGAACTGTGCGCCGGCGGTGTGCCTCTGTTGGCCACTGCCCACGGCCACAGCGTCGTCGAGTTCGTCGCCTCGCTCACCGGCAGCCCCCTGCGCATCCCGCCTGCGCTCGTCGCCGGCTGCGACCTCGTCGCGCTCATGCAAGTCGATGCAGCGGGTACGCGCTGCCTGCGCGAGATCTGGCGCCTCTCCGCGACCACGCAGGGCGGGGTAGACCTGCGCCGCATTGATCCGTCCTCACCGGGCGACGGGTTTGACGCGCTGGACATAATGGCCCGTAGGGGACGGCTGGAAACGTGGCTATCAGAGAACGGCGCCGCAGGCTCGGCGACGGAGGCGCTCCTGCACCAGCCTTGAGGGGCTCGCAAGAGCGTCTGCCGGCAAATGGCCTGGCGAACCTCGCCACCGAAAGCCCCTCGCCCTTCGCGAGGGAAGAGGGGTTGGAGTGAGGGGCCATCGGTCGGTGCGCGCGCCACAAACGGCGCCTACCCATGCGGCTAGGGAACCCTTGAGCGCACCCCGGTGGGGGAGTAGCATCACCGTATACACGGCCACCGGCGCCGTGCCGCGCTTCCCCCGTACCGCTCTGGCCCCCGGCCAGCATCCAACGCGATACCAACAAAGAGAGGACCATAGCCCGTGAGCGACGTCGCCGAATCGCAGGCCGACGGGGCCGCACGGCCCGCGACCCTCGGAGAACTGAAGGCATCCGGATACCGCTCCCGCACGCTGCGTGAAGAGATGCGGGAGAACCTGATCGCCGCCATCCGCCGCGGAGACCGGCTCTTCCCCGGCATCGTCGGCTACGACCAGACCGTCATTCCGCAAGTGGAGAACGCCATCCTCTCCGGGCAGGACATCATCCTTCTCGGTGAGCGCGGGCAGGCCAAGACCCGCCTGGCCCGCACCCTCGTGCACTTGCTCGATGAGTGGCTGCCCGTCGTGGCCGGCTCCGAGATCAACGACGACCCCTTCAACCCCGTCTCCCGCTACGCCCGCGATCTCGTCGCGGAGCAGTGCGACGCCACGCCCATCGAGTGGGTGGGCCGTGACCGCCGCTACGGCGAGAAGTTGGCCACCCCGGACACCACCATCGCCGATCTCATCGGCGAGGTCGATCCCATCAAAGTGGCGGAGGGCCGTTACCTCTCCGACGAGCTGACCATCTCCTACGGCCTCGTGCCGCGCACGAACCGCGGCATCTTCGTCCTGAACGAGTTGCCGGACCTCGCCGAGCGCATTCAGGTCGGCCTGCTCAACGTCATGGAAGAGCGCGACGTCCAGATTCGCGGCTACAAGATCCGCCTGCCGCTGGACGTGATCGTGGTCGCCTCCGCCAACCCGGAGGACTACACGAACCGTGGCCGCATCATCACCCCGCTGAAGGACCGCTACGGCTCCCAGATCCGCACGCACTACCCGGAGACCATCGATCTCGAAATGGAGATCATGGATCAGGAGCGCGCGGTCTTCGAGGATGACGGCATCGCCGTCACCGTGCCGGAGTTCATGAAGGAGATCGTGGCAGAGGTCACGCACCTCGCGCGCCGCAGCCACGATGTCTCGCAGCGCTCCGGCGTCTCGGTGCGCATGAGCGTCGCGAACTACGAGAACCTCGTCTCGAACGCGACCCGCCGCGCTATCCGCCTCGGCGAGCGGCAGACCGCCCCCCGCATCAGCGATCTCGCCGCCGTGCTGGCCTCCACCACCGGCAAGATCGAGATCGAGGGGCTGGGCGAGGTGCGCGAGGACCAGATCGTCGATAAGCTGATCCAGAACGCCGTGCTGGCGGTCTTCAACCGCCGCTTCAGCGTTCGCGACTTCGACCGCCTGATCCTCGCCTTTGATAACGGCCTGACCGTGGGCGCTTCCGAGATGATGCCGGCGCTGGACTACGTTCACCAGCTCAGCCACCTCGATGGCGTCGCCGAGGCCGTCGCCACCCTCGACGTGGGCGGCAACCCGGCGGCGGTCGCCTCCGGCGTTGAGTTCATTCTGGAGGGCCTGCACCTGAACCGCCGCCTCAACAAGGACGAGAGCAGCACCTTCGGCGGCTCGCGCTACCACCGGTAGGCGTTCGTGTCTCGAGCTTGTCGAGAGACCTCGCAGGCGAACGGCCCTCACCCCCAACCCCTCTCCCGATGCGCGGGAGAGGGGAGCCGGACACCGTAGCCGCCCGTAGTGCTTGGCGTAGTGACGCCGCATAGGTCCGCAACGCCCGCCACCGAAAGCCCCTCTCCCGCGCATCGGGAGAGGGGTTGGGGTGAGGGCTTCTCGTTCGGGTGAGGGCTCCTCACTCACGATGACCGCTCCTCACCGGAGATTCCACCCATGCCCATCCACCGCTACGGAACCCGCTACTCCCGCTGGGACGGCACGCAGCAGATCGCGGCGCTCTCCGCCGAAGACCTGATGCGCGCCATGTCCGACGACCTGATGCAGGACGGCGACGTCAACCGCGCCCTGCAACGCCTCTTCCGCTGGGGGTTCGAGCGCCCCGACGGCGAGCAGGTCCCCGGCCTGCAGGGCCTCATGGAGAAGCTGCGCCAGAAGCGGCAGGAGCAACTTCAGCGCTACGACATGCAATCGATGCTCAGCGACATCATCGACCGCCTCGATCAGGTGGTGGAGACGGAGCGGCAGGGCATCGAGCAGCGCCTGCAGAACGCCGCGCAACAGGACATATCGGACGAGGACGCGCAGCAGGATGCGTCCGGGCAGCAATCAGCGTCCGGCCAATCCGGCCAGTCCGGCGAATCCAGCGAGCAGGGGGAGGCGAACCAGACCGGCGCTCAACAATCGGGCGGCGGCGACGACGGCGCAGATTCCGCCCCGAACGACGCCCTGCGCAAGCTCCTCGAGTCCATGGCGGACAAGCATCGCCAGCAGCTCGACGCGCTGCCGGAGGACCCCGCCGGGGCCATCCGCGCCCTGCAGGACTACGACTTCATGGTTCCCGAAGCGCGCCAGCAGTTTCAGGAGCTGCTGGACATGCTGCAACAGCAGATGTCGCAGCAGATGTTCCAGGGCATGCAGCAGGCCATGTCCCAGATGACGCCGGAAGACGTCAGCGACATGCGCCAGATGATGCAGGAGCTGAACGAGATGCTGGAGGCCCGCCAGCGCGGCGAGGACCCCGGCTTTCAGGAGTTCATGCACCGCTGGGGCCACTTCTTTGGGCCGGACCTCAATTCGCTGGATGACCTGCTGGAGCGGATGCAGCAGCAGATGGGCGCCATGCGCCAGTTGATGCAGAGCATGAGCCCTGACCAGCGCAACGAACTGCAGCAGATGATGCAGGCCGCCACGCAGGACGAGGGCCTGCGTCAGCAGATGGACCGCCTCGGCCAGAACCTCGGCCAGATGATGAGCCCCGAAGACTGGCGGCGCGGCTACCAATTCTCCGGCGACGAATCACTCTCGCTGGAGCAGGCCATGCAGTTGATGGAGCGTCTCGACGCCTACGATCAGCTGGAATCCGACTTCAAGGATGTCCGCGACTGGAACGACCTCGCCGATATCGACGAGGACCGCATCCGCGATCTCCTCGGCGAGCAGGAGGGCGAGCAGCTGCAGCAGCTGCAGCAGATCGCCCGCATGCTGGAGGACGCCGGCTTCGTCCGCAAAACCCGCAAGGGCTACGAGCTGACCCCGCAGGGCGTGCGCAAGATCGGCGAGAAGGCGCTCACCGACATCTTCGCCGACCTCAAGCGCGACCGCATGGGCCAGCACGACCTGCGCCGCGAGGGCGGCGCCGGCGACCGCACCGACGTCACCAAACCCTACGAGTTCGGCGACCCGTTCCTGCTCGACATCCCCAAGACCCTGATGAACGCCGTCCAGCGCGGCGCCGAGCGTGCGCCCGGCGGGCGCGGCCTGCAACTCCAGCCGCCCGACTTCGAGGTCTACAAGACCGAGTACTCCACCCGGGTCGCAACCGTGCTGATGGTCGATATGAGCCGCTCGATGCTCTACAACGGTTGCTTCAACGCCGCCAAGCGCGTTTCGCTGGCCCTCGATTCGCTGATCCGAGGCAAGTACCCTCGCGACCAGTTGAGCATCATCGGCTTCTCCTACCTCGCGCAGGAGATCAAGCCGGCGGATCTACCCTCGCTGGACTGGAACGAATACAACTACGGCACCAACATGCAGCACGGCTTCCAGCTGGCGCGGCAGGCCCTGAACCGCGAGAAGGGCGCCAACAAGCAGATCATCGTCATCACCGACGGCGAGCCGACCGCCCACTTCGATGACGGCCACGTCCGCTTCAACTACCCGCCGACGCAGCGCACGTTTCAGGAGACGCTGCGCGAGGTGATCCGCTGCACTCGTGACGGCATCACCATCAACACCTTCATGCTGGAGCGCTCGCCGTACATGGTGCAGTTCATCAACGACCTGATGCGCATCAACGGCGGCCGCGTCTTCGTCGCCACCCCGGACCGGCTGGGGGAGTACATCCTCGTCGATTACGTCGCCAACAAGCGCAAGTTCGTCGGTTGACGGAGCACGGTGGGCCGGATCGCCCGGCCCACCCGCTCACTCCCGAACGCCGCGCGCCAGCGCCTCCCGGATGAACGCCGCCTTGCCGTCGGTGTAGGCCACGCGGTCATCCGGGTATCGGTCGGCCAATGCGCGCTTCAGCGCCGCGTACTGCTCCACCAGCAGACTATCTCCGCGCAACATATCCCTGAACGCAATCTGTTCCCGGTAGCCCTCGGAATCGACCGCTATCAGTGACAGGTGCGCCAGCCGCCACTCCCGCGTTCCCTTGACGTAATATCGGCGCTCCGAAGTATCTCCGGACGGTCGATGCTCGTAACCGGCCCCCAGCAGGGCAGGCGTTAGTGTCTCCGAGACTGCGACGCGTTCGACTCCCACCAACAGATCGAGAATCGGCTTCGCGGTCAGCCCCGGCACGGCGGTGCTCCCGACGTGCTCCACGCCCAGCGCTGCCGGCCCCAGCACCTTCAGCAGGAGCGCCGCCTCCTGCGCGAATGCCGCCGCCCACGCTGCGTGTTCCACCGCGTGACGCACTTCCGCTGACGACAGTCCCAGCCGGAAGTGCTCGGCGGACAGGGATGTGCCTGATGGCGGCATGTGCCTCACCTCATGGTGTACAGTGCGTAAACGATTCACTGCCCCGTCACAATCAGGAGACTACATCGTGCCCTCGATTCATGACGACACTGTGGCGACCTCCGGCGTGGCAGGTGTATCGCGCCGGAAGCTGCTGCTTGGCGCTGGCGCGGGCGCGCTCGGGTTGGCCGGCATCGCCGGGTTCACCGACGCGAGGCGGCGGAAGCGGCGCAAAAAGGTGAAGAACGGGAACTCCTCGAACCTGAACAACTCGAACACGACCAACAACGGCAACACCAGCAGCGGCGGCGCGGGCGGTGGCGGCGGCTCCGTGGTGGTGACCGTCGTTCCGGATTGAGCATCCCCCGGCGCACGCCGCTGGCGTCCGTCCTCCGCGTCACGGACGCCGTGAACACGCAGAGCGCATTGCGCACGCCTCGCGCCACCACCCGCCGCCGCCTGGCGCCTCGGGCGCATTCGAGAACGCCGATTGCGGGTTGCAGGCGGAACGCCCGAAACAGCAAGAGGAGCCGGGGGCGATGGGTCTTCGCCGCTGCGGCGTGCGCGTGCCCAAACAGCATTGGGGCCCGTTTCGCGGGTATCATCGACCGTACCCGAATCGTTCGATACCTGCCTCATGTAGCAACGGAACCGCGTCAGGCGGCACGCAGGTATGAACAACCGCTGTACAAAGCGCTGTCTCAACGCTGACGTTCAATCCTGACGACGAGGCACGCCCATGGATGCCCTACGGTTCGCTAACGTCCTGCGGCGGTGGGGAGGCAGCCGGCGTTCTTTGGTTGGCGCCGGTGTCGTCCTCTTGCCAAGCGTTGCCGGTGTCGCGCCGGTTGAGGCGAAACGAAAGAAAAAGCGCAAGAAGAAGAAAACGCAGCCGCAACCGTGCACTCCCAGTTGCATGGGCAAGACGTGCGGCGACGATGGCTGCGGCGGGACTTGCGGCAGCGCCTGCGCCGCCGGACAACTCTGCGCGAATGGGCATTGCCTCTGCACGCCGCAGAGCTGCCCGGCGGGCTGTTGCGACGGTGCGGTTTGCCGCTCCGGAGACAGCGCGGTCTCCTGTGGCACGGCCGGGCTGGCATGCGAGGTCTGCGCCGGGTTGGAATCGTGCAGCAACGGCGTGTGCTCAGGTTGCGCTGCAAGCTGCGCAAATGGCTGCTGTTCTGGCATGACCTGTCTGCCAGCGAACACGGCCACACAGTGCGGCCTGGCCGGGGTCGCATGCCAGGTCTGCACCGATTCGGCCACATGCGGCGGCGGGGGCGTTCCTGGGGTCTGTGGTTAGCCCGCGCGTGCCGCAGACGGCCTGGCTCGCTCCGAAATCAAACTATTGCGGATAACGTGGATTGTCCGCAAAAGCCGACAATTCAATGCGGCCTCTGCGCGGCCCCGGAGGACGTCCTCCGGGGCCGCGCTCTTTGCTAAACCGGCAAGCCTGCGCCCTCGGCGTCCTCAGTGCTGTTGAAAGCAGTAGAGATGATGTTGGATGCCGCAGGACCCAAGAGCAAAGGTGGTCCAGTTCGCATCAACCACATCAGCGCGTCCAGCGCCGCCACCGCCACCGGCGGCGTTCATCCAGTTTCCGCACGAGGCTGTCAGGCTGGCGTTCCCATCGATGTTCGTGCCGGTGAAGACCGCTTCTGTCACTCCGGAGTTGCCGCCCGTCTCGGTCACGCTGATCTGCGTCAGTAGCGATCCGTCCGTCAGGTCGGCGAAGCTGCTCGCAATCCGGGTTCCGTTCACCAACCGGTACGGCCCCGGCGATTGCACAAACCGGGACAATGCTGATCCGGTCGCATCGGAGAGCCACGCCTTGTAGCTGCCCGGCTGGCTCGCCGCCGCCGCCAGGCTCTGACAGATCGCGTCCGCCCCGCTCAGCCCGCCAAGCGCTCCGGTGTGGAGCGAACTGCTGAGGAACACAAGGCACGGCCCGCCGCTACCACACGCCTCCGGTGAGGCGCATTGGCCAGCGGTACAGGTTCCTCCCGCACAGGCGGTTCCATCCGGCAGCGCACGCTTGCACTTGCCCTTCTTGCGCTTTTTGCACGGCGGGCACGCCTTCTTCCGTTTCGTCTTCCCCTCTGCCTCAGAAACAGGAATTCCAGCCAGCGCTGCCAGCCCAAGACCAAACCCCGTCCGGCGCGTGATGAACTGCCGGGCCACAGTAGCGAAATGCGAAGAATCCACGTTGCGACCTCCCGACATCGGCTGCTCTGCATCCACGATATCGCAGTCTTGCTCAGCGCACATGGGTACATCTACGTATTCGCGGCGAGCTACGTCATTGCGCCAGATTTAGTTGTTGATAACAACGCGGTTTTGTTCCCGTCTTGAATTGATCGATTCGGGGGTAGTAGTCGTCGTCAACAACAATCTTCGTCGGACACTAAAGACAGTTGTGTCTCCTTTGGCAATCGGGAGAAAGCGCCCCAAATGGTCGCCGGCGCTACCGATCACCCAACGATGCTTGATACTTCCTGGACGATGCCGACCTCGCACATGAGCGGAGCGGCGGCTGCACTGCGAATAACGAGGAGGTGAACGATGCGCCGGCGGAAATTCCTGACAGGCGCCAGCGCAATGCTGGCGTGGGTGGGGCTGTCTGGCCGTGCACAGGCGCAGCAGGCCACGCCAGCCCCTGCCGCCACGCCCATGACCTCCTCCGCCGACGCCAGCCTGCGCGGCGCCCGCTACTGCGAGATCCTCGCCCCCGCGCCGGGCGCCACACCCGGCAAGCCCGGCCTCGTCGTTTACAACACGCAGGGGCTGAACGCGTGCCCCGCTGACCTCTGGGATGCCATCACGCCGGCCAGCGCCGCCAAGACGCTCGGGACGCCGCTGGCCTTCCTGAACGGCCCGCGCTATCTGGCGTATGACCGCATCACCGCGACCCTGCCGGACGGCGAACCGGTCGAGGTGGGCGGGCTGGCGCTGCGGCCCGTCGCGACCCTGCAGATCGCGGCCGGAACACGCCCGGATGCAAACCACCCCTACGCGCCGATGCAGGTGCAGCGCGCCACCGAGTACACGTTCGCTGCCGGCAAGCCCGCATTCGAGTTGATCGCTCCCGACGGCGCGGTCTACGTGATGCAGACCTTCGTCGAGGACGCCGTCAAGGATCTGCAGCCCGGCGCCGATCTCGCGGGGCTCGCCGCTATCGGCGACCGCCTCACGCTGCCAGAGGGCTGGAGTTTCCGCGTAGAAACTCCCCCCACCGATCTCGCCGTCATCGCCGTCGATGGCATGGCCACCGTCGTCCGCGACGACCTCGGCAACACGTACCAGTTGCTGGAAGCGGCGCCATAGGCCGCCGGGAACCGCCGCCGCGCGCTACGGGAACGCGACGATATCGCCACCCAGCGGCAGTTCATCCTGCCGCGGGCCAGCCGTGGCCAGATCGACCGGAACCGGCTCCTGCGCCTCGTAGTACGGCAGCACCTCGCTCAGCGGCGGCATGGATCCGGTCACCGTGAAGTCCGCGAACACGTATGGCAAGCCGTCAGAAGCCAGCACGCTCGGGCTGTCCATCACGTGGAAATGCAGGTGCGGCCCGTCGGAGCTCCCGGTGTTGCCCGCCTCGCCGATCTGCTCGCCGCGCTGAACGGTGTCTCCCGCGCGCACCGTCACGCTGCCCGGCTTCAGGTGGGCGTAGAACGCGTAGTGTCCGTCGCCCAGATCGAGCACCACGTAGTTCCCGTCCGCGTTCTCCAGCGTGATGCCAACCGTCTGCCCGGGGATCTGGTCCTCATACTGGTCAACTGCCGCCACCACGGTCGCGTTCGCCACCGCCAGCACCGGTTGCCCGTACGTCGGGTAGCTCTCATTGCGCGCCGGGTCGCCGGTGCTGAAGCGGTTCTCGGCGTCGAGTTGGTTGAAGTCGATGGCGAAGCGCTGGGCCAGATACAACCCGCCGTTGACCGGCTGCACCGATCGCCGGTGCGGACCGTCGCAGCAACTGCCCACCGCCGCCCACTGCGCCCCCGCCAGCGGCGCGCCCAACACAATCGGCGGCCGCAGATCGACGGTGGCCGGTGCAGTGTCGCTGGTAATGCTGGTGGGCACGGGCAGGCCCGGCGGTACATGCACGGTCACCCGGTGCGCGATGGTGGCCGGCAAGTCACCGGCGTTCGCGAACGGCAGATCCAACCAGACCATGCCGGCGCTACTGGCCGGCAGCGTCGTCGACGGGGTGGCGGGCACGCTGGCCAGCGTCATGGCGGCGGTCAGCGTATCGCCGGAGAGCGTGGCCAGCGTCTCGCCGCTGCCGCCATCGAGGACATCGACCGCAGTGATCGTTACGTCGATGGGAAAGGCGTTGAGCAGACTCAGTTCATAGACCAGATGCGCCTGCCCGTCGCTGCCGGTGAACCAGCGCGGCGTGGAGAACACCGAAGCCACCACGGGCGTGTACTGGTCTGCTGCTGTCGCTGCCGCCACAGGCGTCGCCTCCGTTTGCGCCAGCGCCGCCGGTTGCGCGAACCCCCCGGCGAGCCCGGTCAGTGACGCGAGGGTGAGCGAGAGTGAGATGGCGCGCTTCATCGCGGTATGTCTCCCTGCGGTGGATTGGCGGCTCCGGTATCGCCGGCGCGGCGGGCGGATGCTGCTCGGCCCTTGTCGCGCTAACCGTACTGTGCGCGGTGCGCGGCCAGCGCCTGCTGGTAAACCGGATCGGCGTTGGCGCGATCCAGCACAGCCTTGAAAATGCGCGCCGATTCCGCCTTCTCGCTCGTCTGCCAGTCCGCTTCCTGTGGCAGCTTTTCCCCGCTCTCCGGGTCGTACTTGCGCCCGGAGCGGTGATTCGCGTAGCGGCGAGCCCGGGTAAACCCCATCTGCAGGAACTTGCGGGCCATATCCATGCCCACGAAATCGCCGGCATCCCGGTACGCAGCGAACAGCTCCCAGATCGCCGCTGAGGACTCCGAGGCGATCTCCGGCGTGCGAAACCGCCAGTGCGGCAGGATTTCACCCTTGTAGGGCTGCACCATCAGCACGCCCTGCTCACCGCGTCCCACCCGGTACAGCTCCGGGTGCTGCCGGAAGTCGATAGCGTCGTAATTGAGGTCATAGTCGAAGGCGCGGCTCATGGATGCGCCCATGCAGGACGCGCGCCACCAGCCGCCGGGCAAAGCAAAGCGCCGGCCCCAGATGAAGCCGGCGCTGTTGCGAGACGAATCTCGGGAGCGGGCTAGCCGCCGTAGATGGCCGCGATGACCGCCGCAGCGATGTCATCGCCGGAGACCAGCGCATCATTGATGGCGGTCTGCACGCCGGTGGAGCCACCGCTGTTGGTGGAGCCGATGGTCACGGCTCCGCCGTTGGCGTTGCCAGTTGACACGCCACCGTTGCCGCCGCTGGCGGTGTCCAGGTACTGCGCGCTGGTCACACCCGCCAACGCAGTCGTGGCAATCGCGGCAATCGCGAGCCCGGAAAACAGCTTGCTCTTCATTGGACTGAGTCCTCCCCTCTCAACAGTGTCCCCCGCCGCGAGCGCGGAGGCGGTTACCCGCCCTGGGGGCCACGCCGCACCTCATCCACCCCATGGCATGCGGCCAGTTCCTAGCCTACACGCCGGAGCGACGATGTCAAGCCGCCGCAGTCCTGTTTCGCGGCGCTTGCTTTTCCTAACGCGCCATTGCAGACGCCGGTTTCGCCCGGCCGTACACGCAGAGGCCGGGCGACGCTGCCTCTCCGCACTATACTCGCACCGGTGCGGAAAGGCGGGTAGAGGCAACTTGGCGAGCAGGATCAGCGAACTCGACGTTCCGGCGTCGCCAGCGCCGGGAACGATGCCCCCGGCGTCGCCCGTGACCTCCCCGCAATCTCCCCGGCAGGAAGCGCCTCTTTTGCGGCTGCTCGTCTTCACCGGCGGCTTCTCTTCCATCGGTGTCGAACTGACCATGAGCCGCCTCATCGCCCCCTATTTCGGCAGCTCCACCTTTATCTGGGCCTCGCTGATTGGCCTCACCCTCACCTTTCTGGCCATCGGCTACGTCCTCGGCGGCCGCGTCGCCGACCGGTGGCCCCGCCCGCAGGTGCTCTACATCGTGATCGCGGCGGCAGCCATCGCGGTGGCCGCCATTCCCCTCGTGGCGCGGCCCCTGTTGTTAGGTTCGCTACAGGCCTTCAGCGCGCTGGATGCCGGCGCGTTCTACGGCACGCTGGTGGGCACGCTCCTGCTGATGGCGATTCCGGTCACCTTGCTCGGGTTTATCTCGCCCTTCGCTATCCGCCTGCGGCTGGTCGATGTCGATTCCGCCGGCAACACCGCCGGCTCGCTCTACGCGCTCTCCACGCTCGGCTCCATCGCTGGCAGCTTCCTGCCGGTGCTCCTGCTCATCCCGTGGCTTGGCGCCCGGGCGACCATGCTCACTATGAGCTTGCTCCTGTTGCTGCCGGCGCTGGCGGGGTTGCTGCTGCTCCGCTCGCGCCGGGTCGCAGGTGCGCTGGCGCTGGTGGCGCTGGTGATCCCCGCCGTTACGCTGGCGGCCAGCGGCGCGGGCGTCCGCCCGCCCGACCGGGGGCAACTGCTGCACGAGGAAGAGTCCGCCTACAACTATATTCAGGTGGTGGATGAAAACGGCGCCGTCGAACTG
Source organism: Thermomicrobiales bacterium (assembly GCA_047605145.1). Taxonomy (GTDB): domain Bacteria; phylum Chloroflexota; class Chloroflexia; order Thermomicrobiales; family UBA6265; genus JACCXM01. The sequence goes on from JASGGF010000015.1 coordinate 17,587, forward strand.
ATCCTGAATGAAGGGCGCGCCGTGCACTCCGTCTACCATCCCGGCGAACTCCTCACCGGCGGCCCGTGGGACTACTTCATGGCCGCCCCCCTGCTGGTCGCGGACGCCACTGACCCGGCGCCCGCCAACGCGCTGATCATTGGCTCGGCGGGGGGCACCACGGCGCGGCAACTCACCGCCGCCTTTGGCCCCATCCCCATCACCGGGGTCGAGATCGACCCGGCCATCGTCGATGTCGCGCGGCGCTACTTCGCCACCGATGACCTGCCGAACCTCCACGTCGAGGTGGCTGATGGCCGCTACGCCCTGCGCACCTCGCGCGATTCCTTCGACCTGATCGGTATCGACGCCTACCGGCAGCCGTACATCCCCTTCCAGTTGACCACCCGCGAGTTCTTTCAGGAGGTGCAGCAGCATCTCACCCCGGAGGGTGTCGCCGTCATCAATGCCGGGCGCACCCAGACCGATTTCCGTCTCGTCGATGCACTTTCGGCCACCCTGCGTGATGTCTTTCCGCATGTCATCGCGGTCGATGTCGGCCGCTACAACAACACCATGCTCATCGCCAGCAACGCGCCGCTCTCGGTTGAGGCCCTGCAGGCGCACGTGGATGCGCTCCCGCCAGATTCGCCGGGACGCGAAGTGGCCGCGTGGATCACCGAGAGCGGCCACGCCCGGGAAATCCAGCCGGGCGGCTTCGTGTTCACGGACGATCACGCTCCGGTTGAGTTGGTCATCGACACCATGATTCTGGACGCGGCGAAAGAGATCACCGGCGGAGCGCCCTGATGACTATCGAAGCAGTCACAACGCAGACCCTGCCCGTTTGGAGCAGCCCGCTGCTGGCGGATCTCCCCGGCGTGCGGCACGCTGTCACCGGGCGGCAGCCGGGGCTCGGGCTCGCTGACGGCAACGTCGGCTTCAGCTCCCCTCGCGATAAGGCCGACGCGTGGGCGATGCGCCAGCGGTGGGCCGCTGCCGCTGGCCTGGACGCTGCCTGCCTCGTGACTCTCGGCCAGATCCACGGCGCGGTCGTGCACCACGTATCGCGTGCCGATGCCGGGCGCGGCGCCATGCCCGGCTCCGGCCAGATTGGGCTGGGCGACGCCCTGATCACGAACGAGCCCGGCCCCGTTCTGATGACGCTCCACGCCGACTGTCAGGCGCTGGTCTTAATCGATCCCGGCTCCGCCCGGCGCGGCCCGGCGGTCTGCGTGGCGCACGCGGGCTGGCGCGGGACTGTTGCGGATGTCGCGGGCGCAACGGTGCGCGCAATGGCTGAAACGTTCGGCAGCCGTCCCGAGGACCTGCGCGTCAGCGTCGGCCCGGCCATCGGCGCCTGTTGCTACACCGTCGGCCCAGAGGTCATCGCCGAGTGGCGGGAGGTGGCTGGCGGCGAATGGCGGCAGGCCGTGCGCAACGAAGGCGACGAGGTGCGCTTCTCGCTGCATGAGGCCAATGCGCTCCTGCTCCAGCGCGCCGGCGTGCAGCCCGGACACCTTGAGGTGAGCGCCGTTTGCACGCGCTGCGATGGTGAGCGCTGGTTCTCGCACCGTGGGCAAGGCGCCGCCACGGGGCGGTTCGGCGCAATGATTGCAATCATGGACGATGGATGGGATGCGGCGGCATTGGGTGAGCAACGTGACTGAGCAACGCGGGCTTGCGGAACGAATTGCGGGAGTGCAGGCGGAGGTGGCGGCGGCAGCCTCAGCCTCTGGCCGCGCGCCGGACGACGTGACGGTGGTGGCGGTCTGCAAGACTGCCACGCGAGAGGCAGTCGATGCCGCCGCCGCATTGGGACTGCGCCACTTTGCGGAGAACCGGGTGCAGGCGGCGCAGGCCAAATTCGCCGATCCCCTCCCCCCCGGCTGCGATGTGCACCTCATCGGCCAGTTGCAGACCAACAAGGCCCGCCCGGCCGTAGCCCTGTTCGCCATGATCGAATCGGTTGACCGCCCCTCGCTGATCGTGGCGCTGGAAAAGGAAGCGGCCCGCGCCGGTAAACGGCTGCCGGTCCTCCTGCAGGTCAATATCGCCGGCGAGGAGCAGAAGTCCGGCTGCGAACCGGCCGAGGCCGCTGATCTCATGGCGCAGCTCGCGGCCTCTGAGTGGCTGCTGCCGCAGGGCCTGATGACCATCGCCCCCCTCGTGGATGACCCCGAGGACGTGCGCCCGGTCTTCCGGGGCCTGCGCGAGCTGCGGGACTCCCTGCAAGCGCAGTTCCCGGATGTGTCACTGGCGGCGCTTTCGATGGGCATGAGCAATGATTACCCGGTGGCCATCGCCGAGGGAGCCACCTTGATCCGCGTCGGCCGCGCCATTTTTGGGAGTGAGCCCACCAAACCCGCTTGACGAGAAATCTTGCAATTTGCTAGCGTACGGGATGTCCGCCAGGATTCGACAGACGCGCGCTTTGGGCATTCTTCACAAGGCGATGTCGCGTCTTGCCACCCCGCTCTCGCCGACGCAGCCCGACGCCGGGTTGTCTGGGCGGCGCCGGGCGCCGAAGACCTGGATTGGGGATGGCGCCGCCACAGGTGGCGACGCCAACGGGAGCGTCAGCAACGGAAGCTGAACGCTCGCGAAAGGAGTCAGTGAGTGACACCGCGCGATCTTTCTCACGAGCACGCGAAGTTGCTGCGCAGCGCCATCACCGGCGGCCTCAGCCGCCGCCAGTTGCTGGTGCGCGGCATGGCCCTTGGCCTGAGCGCCACGGCCATGGCCGGCGTCCTCACCGCCTGGCAGCCCGCCAGCGCGGCGGCGCAGGACAGCCCGCTGAGTGGCAAGACCATCGACATGACCATCCTGGGTATCGCGGGCTGGCCGCCCAGCACCCTCGGCGTGGACATGGCGAACGAGCTGTTCAAGCCCTTTGCCAAGGAGACGTACGGCTACGACGTCAACTTCTCCTTCGAGGAGGCGCCGTTCGAGTCCCTCTTCCAGAAGGCCGCCACCTCGCTGCAGTCTGGCTCCGCCCAGTACAACATCATCATCTCCGACAGCCAGTGGCTGGGCGCCCTCGCCGAGCCGGGCTGGATCGTTCGCCTGAACGACATCATCGCGGCGAACCCGGAACTGGATATCAAGTTCGAGGATGCTGCCCAGGTCGGCTACCGTATCTACCCGGACGGCAGCGATAACCTGTACGGCTTCCCGCAGGAAGGCGACACCATCGCCGTCTTCGTGCGCCAGGACCTGATGAGCGATCAGGCCGAGCGCGACGCCTACAAGGCCGCCAACGACGGCGAAGACCTGCCGCAGAGCTACGACGAGTGGCTCGAGGTGGACATGGACCGCTACGGGCGGATCTGCTCCCACTTCACCCGCCCCGATGACAACCTGTATGGCACCGCGCTGCAGTGGTCGAAGGTCTACGACTTCGTCTCCTGCTACGCCTACCCGTTCATGTGGTCCGAAGGCGGCGCGGCCTGGGATCCTGCCACCGGCCAGGTCGAGGGCATCCTCAACACCGACGTGAACATCAAGGGTCTGGAGTGGAACAAGCAGTTCCTGCAGTATGCGCCTCCAGGCGCCACCAACTACGGCATCGCCGAGGAAGTCGATGTCTTCACTGCCGGTCAGGTCGCCACCTGTCTGCAGTGGTCGGCGCTCGGCCCGCAGATGATGAACCAGAAGGCCGGCGGCGCTCCCGGCGAGGTTGCCGATGACACCCGCCCGGTCAAGCCGGAGATGGTGATCATTGCGCCGCCCCCGGGGTTCAAGCAGGAAGACGGCAGCCTGAACCGCACCTACACCCTCGGTGGTCAGCCCTGGGTGCTCAACGCCTTCAATGACGAGGACCACCAGCAGGTGGCGATCGACTTCATGAAGTTCTGGTACCTGCCGGAGACCCAGCTCGAGTTCGCCAAGCGCGGCGGCAACCCGACGGTGGTCGAAGTGCTGGAGAACCCGGACTTCGATGAGATGCAGCCGCACTTCAAGGCGTTCAAGTACATGATCCGCGAGAACCGCTCTCAGGACTTCTGGCACGATCCGAACTACGCGGAAATGCTGGCGGTCCAGCAGGAGGCCTGGAACGGCTTCCTGACCGACGTGGTTCCCGACGCCAAGCTGGCGCTGGACTACACCGCCTGCAAGCAGCAGGAGATCCTGTACGACGCCGGCCGCTCGGACATCGAGCCGTCGGAGGCGTGCGCCGACATCAGCATCTAGTGCGCAGGCCGGCGGGCAGCCGCCGGCCGACGCAGGGCGCCTGGCGCGTGCGGATCCCCGTGCGCGTCAGGCGCCCTTGGCATCGGAGCCAGGATGGCACAGACGACGCTACCCGTAGAGTCACCCATGGGCGTCCCACCGGAAGCTGCGCGCAAGCGTACGCCGTGGGCGCGCGCGCTCGATGAAAACCGGTTCTTCCCGACGCTGCTACTGGTTCCTATCCTGATCTTCTTCATCATCTGGAACGTGGTGCCGTTGCTCTGGCTGCTCGGCGTCAGCTTCTATCGCTACAAGGTCACGGCGGCCCGGCCGCCGGCGTATGTTGGCTTTGAGAACTTCATCGATATCTGGAAATCCACGGAGATGTGGGGCCTCTTCGGGCGCACCCTCTCGTTCATGGTGCTCACCGTCGGCGGGGCCACCCTGCTCGGCATGTTGCTCGGCTTCCTCTTCTGGGGCAGCGGCAAGCTGCCGGGCCGCCGCTTCGCGCTCACGCTGCTCTTCGCGCCGATGGTGCTGCCGCCGGTCGCGGTGGGCACATTCTTCCGCCTGATTTACGATCCAATCTTCGGCATCGCCAATTTCATCACGCTTAAACTGTTCGGCCAGCGCTACGACTTCCTCGGGAACAAGGACCTTGCCTTCGGCGCGACCATCGCGGTCGATGTCTGGATGTGGACGCCCTTCATGATCCTGATGACCCTCGCCGCCCTCGGCTCTGTGCCCAAGGCTGAGCTGGAGGCTGCCGAGATCGACCAGATCCCGTGGCTGAAGCGCATCTGGTACATCATCCTGCCCAACGGCAAGTTCATCCTGATGCTCGGCATCCTGCTGCGCACCATCGACGCCTTCAAGACCACGGACCTGCCCTACCTGATGACGAACGGCGGGCCGGGCAACACCACCGAGTTCGTCGGGCTTTCGCTCTACCGCAAGGGCTTCGAAGCCTTCCAGATGGGCGATGCCTCGGCGCTGGCCATCATCACCCTGCTCATCGCCATCGCCTTCGCCTCCATTTACCTGTACATCCTGAGCTATCGCGAGACACGGGCGCAGCTGAAATGACACAGAACATCTGGCGGCAACGCCTCTACCACCTGTCGCTCTGGATCGTGGCGCTGGTCTTCTTCTCACCAGTGCTGTGGATCTTCATGTCCGCCTTCAAGACGGGCGGGGAGATCGTCTCTCCGCAGCCGGTCTTCATCTTCCGGCCGACGCTGGATGGCATCTTGCGCGTGGTGCAGGCCCCGAACTTCCTCGACTACCTGCGCATGAGCTTCGTGCTCTCCATCGGCAGCGTGCTCATTGCACTGGTGGTGTCGTTCCTCGCCGCCTACTCGTTCTCGCGCTACCGGCCCACGGGCACCAACTTCATCATGTTCCTGCTGCTCAGCACCCGCATGGTGCCCGCCTCCGCCGTGGTGATCCCCATCTTCCTCATGTACAACGTCCTCGGCTGGTCGAAGACGTTCCACGGCATGATCCTCTTCTATGCCATGTTCAGCATCCCATTCTCGCTCTGGATCCTGAAGGGGTTCCTCGATGGCGTCTCCATGCGCTACGACGAGACGGCGCTGGTCAACGGCGGCTCCCGCTTGCACACCATGTTCCGCGTCGTTCTGCCGCAGGTGAAGCCTGGCCTTGTGGCCGCCTTCATCTTCAACATTCTGTTCGTCTGGAACGAGTTCCTGTTCAATTACATCCTCGGCGGGCAGGGCACCACCATGATCCCGGTGCTGCTGGCGACCGGCGTCAAGCAGGGCGGCATGACCGACTGGTCATTCATCGCGTCCGTCTCCGTCATCTACATGCTGCCCCCCATCATCGCCATCTTCGCCTTCCAGAAGTACCTGCTGGTCGGCATGACGTTCGGCACCGTGCGCGGCGAGGTCTAGAGCATGGCTGATCCTTCCCGAGAACTCATTTCGGACGTCTGGACGGAGAACCCGGAGATTGAGACGGCCTCACGGGATGGCCGCGTGATCGCCGGGCTGCCCGGCCTCACCCACCCCGGCGAAGTCCCGGTCGCCCTCGCGAAGCGGGCCATGCCCTTTGCGGCCCGCTTTCAGGCGATCCTGATCGTGATCATGTTCGCCAGCTTCATCCTGATTTTGCAGCAGGGCAGCAAGCCGCTCTACCAGATCGGGTTGCCGGTGCTGGTGGTGGCCGCGTTCATGCAGATCGCTTTTGGCAACATCCCGCCCACGACCAATTTTCTGAAGTCGATGGGCCTGCTGCTGATGACGTGGGCCATCGTGGCCGCCCTGATCGTGATCAGCATCAACATCACGCCGAATCTGATTCAACTTGGACAGGCCAAGCGATGAGCCAAACCGCAACCCCTATCCTCCAGATCGAGCAGGTCAGCAAGAAGTACGGCCGCACGCCAGTGCTGACCGATCTCAACCTGATCGCCCAATCTGGCGATCTCACCGTCGTCTACGGCCCGCCAGCCTCCGGTAAATCCGTGCTGGTGCGCATCCTGACCGGCCTGGAGCACGCCGACAGCGGTCGCCTGGTCCTGCGCGGGCAGGACATCACCAAGGTGGCCCCGGCGGACCGCAACATTGGCTACGTGCCGCAGTCCTTTGCGCTCTACCCGCACCTCTCGGTGCGCAAGAACATCTCCTACCCGCTCGATCTGGCGGGCGTGCCGGCCAGCGAGTCGAAGGACGTCGTGGCAAGCGCCGCCTCCATGCTCAAGATCGAGGAGCATCTGGAAAAGTCGCCGGATCAATTGAGCGGCGGCCAGAAACAGCGCGTGGCCATCGCTCGCGGTATCGCCAAGCGCACCGACTTCTTCATCCTCGATGATCCCCTCGCCGGGTTGGACTTCAAGCTGCGCGAGCAACTGGTCGATGACCTGCGCGGCCTCAAGTCCGCCACTGGCGCCAGCGTGCTCTATGTCACCTCGGACGTGATCGAGGCGATGACGCTGGCCGACCAACTCGCTGTCCTCTCGGGCGGCTCCATCATCGAGACGAACGCGCCGGAAACGCTGTACCGCGCGCCGCAGCACTCGCACACCATGGCGCTGGTCGGCTTTCCGCCTGCCAACTTCGTGCGCGGCTCACTGGAGCAGCGCGACGGACAGACGTGGTGCACCACCCCGCTCTTTGCTTTCCCGGCTGATATCGCGACGGCCAACGCCCCGCGCGATGTGTTCGTCGGCCTGCGACCCGAGCGCATCCACCTTTCGCACCGTATCGGTGATGTCGGAGACGACGAGGGTCCCCTGCACGCAGCGGCCCGTGTCGTGCTGCGCGAAGACCTCGGCGGTGAGGACATCGTGTATCTCGACGCCTCAGGGGTGCCCCTGACGATGGTTGACCGCGACCATCACCGGGGCGACGACCTCAACGCCGATGTCACTCTGTCGATTTTCCCCCATCACTTGACCATTTTTGCCGCTGAAAGTGGCGGGCTACTGGGCCGTGGCGCGCGAGGAGCCGTCGCTGCCGCCGCCCGCATGGAAGCGGGAGGCCGCCGTGGCTGAGATCCGCGTTACGAACCTGACCAAGACCTTCGGCGCCCTGCGCGCGCTAGATGATGTCACCTTCGAGTTTCCGAACGGGCAGGTCACCTGTCTGCTGGGGCCATCCGGCTGCGGCAAGACCACGCTGATGCGCATCATCGCCGGGCTGGAGCAGCAGACGGAGGGGCAGGTCTACTTCGGCGCTCGCGATGTCTCGCGCCTGTCGCCGAGCAAGCGCGATATCGGCATGGTCTTCCAATACCCGGTCGTCTACCGCGGCATCAACGTCTACCGCAACATTGAACTCCCGCTGCAGTCCATGAAGCTCTCGAAGCAGGAGCGCAAGAAGCGCGTTGACGACGCCATCCAGCTGATGGGCCTCAGCGCCTCCGCCGACAAGGATGTTTCGACGCTGGACAACGGCACGCGCCAGAAGGTCTCCGTCGCCCGCGAGGTGGCCCGCCAGCCGGAGATCATCCTCTTTGATGAGCCGATCACGAACGTCGATACGAACTCGAAGCTCCAGCTGAAGCGCTCGCTGAAAGAGCTGACCCGCTCCCTCAGCCAGACCATCGTCTACGTCACCCACGACCAGACCGAGGCCATGACCCTCGCCGACCAGATTGCCCTCATGCAGGATGGCCGCATCGTCCAGTGCGCGCCGCCGCGCGATCTGTACAACCGCCCGGACGACCGCTTCGGCGGCTGGTTCCTTGGGAATCCCGGCATGGTCTTCTTCGACGCTCGGATGTCGCAGGAGGGCGGCGCCGGCTTCCTGCGCTCGGAGCTGTTCCCCACCCCCATCGCCGTCAAGGGCGCAGGGCTGGTGGATGCTACCGTCACTATCGGCATCCGCCCGGAGAACATCCACGTCTCCACACATCCCCTCGCCGGAGGCGTACCGGCGGAACTGCTGCGGAAGAGCATCCAGATCGGCGGGCAGTACCTGCTGGCGCTGCAGGTTCCCGGCGCGTCCACCACCATCAAGGCCAAGGTCGCGCCATCGGTCGGTGAGCGGTTACCATCCGCAGGGCCGGTGTTCGTCGAGTTGCCGCTCGACCGGATCACCGTGTTCAACGAGGGTGGAAACCGGATCGCGGCCGCCCTGTACGCAGTACCAGTCCCGGAGACCGCCACGTGACGCGCCCCTTTGTGTTCGGCACCAATTTCAAGTTGAACCAGACGCCGCCGGAATCGGCGGCGTTTTACCGCCAGTTGGCGGCCAGCATCAGCATCCCGGCGGAGGCGCGCGTCTTCATCTTCCCGCCCTTCACCTCGCTGCCCGCCGTCACCGAGGCTGCCGCCAGCAGCGGCACGGCCAACCTGTGGGTCGGTGCACAGAACGTTTTCTGGGAGCCGAGCGGCGCCTTCACCGGGGAAATCTCGGTCGGCATGTTGCAGGCGCTCGGCGTCGATATCGTGCTACTGGGCCACGCCGAGCGCCGGCAGGTCTTCGGCGAGAAGGATGTCGATCTGAACAAGAAGGTGCGCGCCGCCCTCGACGCCGGCCTGCGCATCCTCTTTGGCATCGGCGAGACCGCCGAGGAGCGCAACTTCGGCGTCAGCAACGAGACGATCCTGCGCCAGCTCAAGATCGGGCTGCACGGCGTCGACGCCGCGCAACTCGACCGGGTGAACATCGCCTACGAGCCGGTCTGGTCGATTGGCGCGGGCGGCACGCCGGCCACCCCGGCGGATGTCGAGCCGGTCGCCGCGACCGTGCGTGGCGCGCTGGGCGAGCTGTTCGGGGATGCCGGAACCGCCGTGCCCGTGCTCTACGGCGGCAGCGTCGATCCGAAAAACGCCGGCACGTTCACCAGCCTGCCGAATGTCGATGGCCTCCTCGTGGGCCGCGCTTGCTGGACGGTCGAAGGGTTCGTCGCCACCTTCGACGCCGGTCTGGCGGGCTACCAGAGCAAGTAATCCTCGCCGCTTCCCGGCCTATGGTTGCAAACCGGGCCGGGAAGCGGCCATCATTTGTCCCCGGCCCACAGTGGCGTGGGCCGTCGCCACAGAAAGGACCCCGCATGGCCGAGGTTGTCAGCCTCGGAATCCACATCCTCGACATCCTCGGCCGCCCGGTGAATCGCATTCCTCCCCGGCAGGATGTCGATCTGCTGGAGGAGATCCGCCTCACCGTGGCTGGCACCGCCGCGGGCGCCAGCGTCGATATGGCAAAGCTCGGTGTGGACGTGCTGGCGATGGGCGCCGTGGGCGAGGATGCCGCCGGCAACTTCATCGTCGACACCATGGGCCGCTTCGGGATCGACACGAGCGCGCTGGTGCGCAAGCCCGGCGTCCAGACCTCCGCCTCCATGCTGGCGATTCGCCCTAACGGCGAGCGCCCGGCCCTGCACGTGCTCGGCGCCAACGCCGCACTGACTGAGGCCGATATCGACCTCGACGCCATCGCGAACGCGAAACACCTGCACTTCGGCGGCGTCTACCTGATGCCGCAACTCGATGGCGAGCCGACCGCGCGGGTTCTGAAGCACGCGCAGGATCACGGCGTGCCCGTCACCCTCGACCTGATCGCGCTGGACCGGCCGGACTTGCTGCAGGTCATCGAGCCCTGCCTGCCCTACGTCGATTACTTCATGCCGGGGCTGGAAGAGGCGAAAATGATCAGCAGGCTGGATGACCGGCGCGCCATCATCGCCTTCTTCCTCGATTTGGGCGTCAAAACGACCGTCTTCAAGATGGGCGAAGAAGGCAGCAGCATCGGCTGGCGCGACGAACAGGGCGCGTTGCAGGAGATCCGGGTCCCGGCCCTACGCGCCACTGTTGTCGATTCCACCGGCTGCGGCGATGCCTACTGCGCCGGGTTCATCGCCGGCCTGTTGCGCGGCTGGGATATCGTGGAGTGCGCAAAACTCGGCACTGCGGCCGCCGGTCTGGTGATTACCGGGCTTGGCTCCGATGCCGGGATCGTCGATTTCGAGCAGACTGTCGCCTTCATGCAGTCGGGTGAGCCGCTGCCAATGACTGACTAGCAAGCGAGAACCAAGGGATGACCTCTTTCGAACGAAGCCGGCCGCGAGCTCTGCGGCGCGTTGTGGTTACCGGGCTGGGCGCCATCTCCTCGCTGGGGACCGGGGCGGACACCCTGTGGGACAGCCTGCTCGCCGGCAAGTCCGGCATTGGCGCCGCCGAGAATCTGGACCCGGCGATCATCAACAGCACCGTGCGCGGCGACGTCGATGACGCCGACATCCCCAATCGCTTTCTGGACGCCAAGACGCTGCGCAACACCTCGCGCTTCGCCCGCATGGCTGTGGACGCCGCCGGTGAGGCGCTGATCGACGCCGGGCTGGTCGATCCCGACACGCTGGAGCCCTCGCCGGAGCTGGCGCTCGGTGGCGCCGTGATCGGCACTTGTGGCGCCGGCGTGCACGACGATTTCCTCGCGGCGTGGGAGTCCTATAAGGCGCGTGGCGTGCGCGGGGTGCCCACGCACCTGCATGTCTCTTTCCCGCACAATCTGGCCGGCTACGGCATTCAGGCCCGCTTCAACATGGGCGGCCCCAGCCTGACCCTCACCACGGCCTGCGCCACGGGTGCTCAGGCCGTCGGCGAAGCCTTCGAGGAAGTGCGCGATGGCCGCGCCCCGATCATGATCGGCGGCGCCACCGAATCGACCCACCACCCGATGTACGCCGCCGGGTTCGCGGTCATGCGCGCCCTTGTCTCCGACCGCAACGACGCGCCGGAGACCGCCAGCCGCCCCTTTGACGCCACTCGCGCCGGCTTCGTGCTGGGCGAAGGCGCGGCCATGCTTGTGTTGGAGGATCTGGAGCACGCGCTGAATCGTGGCGCGCATATCTACGCCGAAATCCTCGGTTTCGCGACCTCCAACGACGCCTATCACCCTATCGCCCCGAAGCCGGACGGCACCGGCGGCGCCCGCGCCATGACCGACGCCCTGCGTGACGCCGGTGTCTCCCCGGACGACGTGGACCACATCAACGCCCACGCCGCTTCCACCCCGGCCGGCGACCTCGCCGAG
>JASGGF010000016.1:0-28367 GCA_047605145.1 Thermomicrobiales bacterium
GGATCAACCGCCGCATCAAGATGGAAGAGATGGAGGTACCGCGCGAACAGCTCGGCCGCATCCTCCCGGGCATCCAGCCCGATATCGTCCGCGAGCCAGCGCAGCGCCGCCGCAATCTCGGATGGCGGGATCTCCGTCAGTAGCCGGTCGCCCGGCTCCCGCAGCCGCACCGCCGGAGTCCCCGCCACACGCATGATCAGGTGCATTTGCCCGGCAACGCCGGTCTCGTTTTGCGTCGCCAGCTTCCATTGGCTCTCGCCGGCGTACGCTGCCTGGTTGAACCTGGGACGAACCTGCGAATCAATCCCGCCCAGACCAGACGCCTCCGCGTACAACAGATACGCCCGGAATCCTGGCATCGGCCCCTCTGAGGCAATGATCTCCAGCAGCCCCTCCAGCACCTGCGCGCGTTCCGCAACAAGCGGATCAGGGAGCGCGCGAGGAACCCACGCCTCGAACGGCGCGAACCCGTCCTGCGAGGCGCTCCCGTTCACCGGCGTTGGGTGGCGCCCGTTGGCGCGCTCGCCGGACGGCGGCACGGGAGCCAAGGGGAGGTCGTGCGGCTCTTCCGGAGACAGCAGCAGTTGCGATTCGGGTTGTGGCTGTGGGTGGAGCTCGGGGGTTCGGATAGCACCCAGCGCGCCATCCAGCGCATCCAGCCAGCCCAGCTCCGCAGGCACCGGGGGCGACACGTCGCCCACCAGCCACGCCGCCACGTCCTCCCGTGGAGCCGCGTCCTCCGGGAACGCCACGTCCTCCCGTGGAGCCACGTTCTCCGGGAACGCCTCGTCCTCCGGGAACGCCACGTCCTCGAAGCGCGTGATCTCCGCCAGCGGCGGCAGATCTTCGATGGAGGTAACGTCTTCCGATGGCTCCCGCCTCGCGTCGTTCTCCGGCAGTGGTGGCGGAGCTGGCTCCGCCTCAGGCGTCACGCCCTGTGGCGAAATGCCCAGCCGGTCCAGCGTCTGCCACAGGTCCTCCAGCGCCGCATCGGGATCGCGGTAGAAGGCGCCGCCGCGCACCCGCCAGAAGGTCCACCCGCAGCGCTCCAGATGCCGCTGCCGCGCCATGTCATGCTGGTACTGCTCCGCGCCATGCCAGCGCTCGCCGTCGCACTCCACAGCCAGCCGCCCCCGCATGCCCTCGACCACAAGATCGATGCGGTGCTCCGCCACCTTCACCTGCGGCCGCACGTGGTACCCGCGCGCCACGATGCGCTCGTAGACTGCCTCCTCGAACGGGCTCTCGAACGCCGTCTCCGGCGCATCGTCTGCTGCGACCGTTGGGTTCGTGTAGTAACTCAGCAGCTTGAACCGCAGGCAATCCGGCTTCAGGTCCTCCAGCGCAATCGTGTGGAACAGCCACACCTGATCCCGGGCACGGCTCGCCGCCACGTTGAAGCGGCGCGTATCCGCCTCGCCAGTCAGCGCGCGGGGATTGTGCGTTTGACCGCGCGCCGCCACCAGACTCATGAAGATGATGTCGCGCTCATCCCCCTGAAACGCATAGGCGTCACCGCAGACGATCTGCCGCTCCTCGTACGCCTCGGCCCCCAACTGATCCAGCAGCATCCGCTCGATGGTCTTGGCCTGTGTGCCCCCTTGCAGGCTGATCACGCCCATCGTCTTCCCGGCGTAGCGAGGGTCGTTATGGCAGGCGATGATCTGATCGACGATCGCCTGCGCCTCGGGCGGGTTCGTGGCGCGCGAGCTCTCCCCCACCCGGTAGCCATCCGGCACGCGCACCAACCTGATGGGGTCCAGACGATCCAGCCCGTACTGCCGCAGGGGATACAGCGGCTCGGTTTGGTACGACAGATTATTGGAGAACTGGATGATCTCCGGCATACACCGGAAGTGCTCGCGCAGCCGGATGCGCCCGCCAAAGCGGATCACCGCCTGATCGAAGAAGCTGTTATCGACCCCCAGATTTTCACGAAACTCCAGATCGGCGATGTGCCGGGCCTGCAGCGCCAGCACATCCTCCCGGTTGATGCCCACTGATTCCGGGCTGATCTGCTGATCGTCGCCCACCACCACGATCTGCCGGGCGATGTACTGGAGGAAGAGCGCCTCCGGGCCAGACTGGCTGGCCTCGTCAACAATCACGACATCGAACACATCGGCTCCGGGTCGCACGCTCTCCGCCACCCGGTAAATCGGCATGATCCACGCCGGGATTGCCGACCGGCACTGGTCCATGTACTGGCGCGCGGCCTGCCGGTGCCGCGCCGCGTATTTGCCGGTGCCCTTGCCGATCTTGCGCATGGACTGCATCCACGCCATCAGGTTCTGGCGCTCGGTTTCCGTCATGCGCTCGAAGCAGAAGCGCCACGCGCGCTCGGCCGCCAGCCTGCCCATCGTGGCGTTGATCACGTCGCGCGTGTGGGTGAGGGCGCGCACCAACTCCTGATACGCGCGCAGGTCGCTGCGCCCTGCCACATACGCATCCGCCCGCGCCCAGTCCCACGCGCCCTGAAACGCGGCCAATCGCGCATCCCAGACGGCGTCGTCCGGGGTCTCCTGCAGGCGCGCCAGCAAGTGCGGCGCCGCTGCATCCAGCTTGCAGACAAACTGGTCGCGCTCCGCCAGCGCGATGCGGTCCTGCTCCAGCGCGGCCAGCACACCGTAGGCCGCCTCGTACGCCGCGCCAACCCGTTGATCGACCGCCGTGGCGATCCAGGCGACGGCCTCATGCGCGCCCGCCCGGCCCAGCGCATCAGCCAGCGCCTTTTCGGTCTCCGCAAAGGCCGCGCGCGCGCGCTGCACCTCCGCCGCGCGGCCCGCCGCGTCAACACGCGCCAGCACCCCACGCACGCTGGCGAGGTCATGCAGCGGCGGCGCATCGGTCAGGCCGGGCGCGCTGGCCAGCGCCGTCCGCACCCGCCCCAGCTGCTCCGCAGCCGCCAGCAGGTCTTCCAGCACGCGTTGCAGATCGCGGTACGCGGCCACCTGCAACGTAGCCGGGCCGGCCGGCGCCGGCGCATACGCTGCCCACTGGCGGTACAGGGCGCGCAGGTCATCTTGCATCGCCAGCCAGCGGACGAGGCGTTGCAGCGTCTCCACCTGATTGCACTTGCGCCCATCAACTGTCACGCCTTCGGACAGATACGCCGCGCGCTTGACCGGCTCGGGCCGGAATGGCCCAACGCCCCACTTGCCGCCACCCTGCAGGTGCGCAGCCAGATCGGTCGCATCGGACAGCGCCACCCGCTCGTCGCGGCCCTCCAGCCCCCGCACGTCCGGATCGCCAATCGCCGCGAGGGTCGCCGCGATCCGGGTCAGGCGCGCGCTCGTCTCCGCCAGCAGCTGCCGCAGGATGAGATCACGCCCGGCAAACACCTGCGCCAACGCGGCGCCAACCCACGGCTCTGGATACGACTGCAGACTGGAGACCGCCCGCACCAGCGCCACCACCTGCTCGCGAAGAGCCCCACGCTCGGGATCGGCCATCGCCGTGAACTGCGAAATCTCGGCGGCCGGGATCTGCCGGTCCGCCTCCGCGTGCCGCTGCGCCTGCGCCTCGTGATCCGCCATGGCGCGAAACTGCTCAACCGGCGGCAGCTTCGCCAGCGAAACTCGCGGCAGCCGCACCTCGGCTTCGCGGTCTGCCGGGAGTTGCCTCAGCAGCGCCAGCAGTTGCAACGCCTCAGCGTTCTGCAAGGGAGCCCGCGCATCAACGGCAGGCCGCAGCTCAAGCCACGCGTGCTGCGCTTCCTCCTCGACAAGCTGCCGCGCAATGCCTTCTGCCGTCCCCACATAGCCGGCAATTGGCAGCGGTTGCGCCAGTGTCTCGGATTCCCGGACACCCAGAATCTTGCGCAGGATCTCCGCTTCCGACCGCCGCGCCTGATCCAGATCCCCGGTGAGCCGCGCGATCTCGGCCTGCCCCTGCCGCGCATTCCAGCGGTAGTAGCGGTCGGTGATGCTATGCACCGAGTCTTCGAGGTTCTTCAGCGCCACCTGATCGTCGCCCAGCAGGCTCACGCACAGCGGGCGAATCTCCGCCGGGATCTTGTCCCGCAGCACCTTCAGCGCGCGCGGGGTGTGGCTGGTCACCAGCACTCGCTGGCCGGTCGCCAGCAAGTGGCAGACAAGGTTCGCGATGGTGTGCGATTTCCCGGTGCCCGGCGGCCCCTGCACCAGCACGCCCTGCCGCGAGCCCAGCCGGCTGACGATCTCGCGCTGCTCATCATTGGCCGGCAGCGGGAAATAGACCTCGCTGCTGCCCGGCGGGGCGCCGTCATCGCCGCCGAACCGCTCCCCGAAGGCCGCGTCGTCCACCACCTCGACCAGCCGGCGCACGCCCGGCGGCAGCGGCTCGCCGCCTTCCAGCCGTTCGATGATGTCGCTGAACATGCGGATCAGACTGCGCTCCGTCCGCTTGCGCAGGATCAGGGCCGGGGCCAGCCGCACCTGTGGATTCGCCCCGATGGCGATGGCCGGGTCGTCGATGGCCTCGTAGCGGCCATGGGCGGAAACCGCGTGCACCCACGCCGCAAAGAGCGCGCGTAGGGGCGCCTCCTGCCATAGCGCGTCATTCAGCGCCTCGCGCTGCTCGGTGATGATCTCCTGCTCCCGCAGATCGGGGCGCTCCGTCGCCTCCAGCATGTCCTGCTCAAGCTCAAGCCGGGCGCCTTCGCCCGCTGGCCCCACTGTGATCACGCCGGAGACCGGATCGAACCGGATGCCGGTCTGCGCGGTCAGCAGGTGCCGCTTGACCGTGTTCCCGGCCGGCGTCCGCCAGCCCAGCAACCCCAACCCCAGCACCACCTCGAACTGCTCGCCCAGCCGCTGTTGTCGCTGGTAAATGGAGAAGAGCTCGGCGTAGACCGTCTGCACCTGCCGCCGCCGCTGATCCTCCGCCGCCCACGGCCGCCAGACCCGCTCCAGAAACCCCTCCCACTGCGCGGAGATTTCGGGGTGCTCCCGCAGGGAGATGATGACCGGCTCCGGGATCTCGGCGGGATCCTCCGGGGTCGTCATCAGCGTGGGGTGCTCGATCTCCGGTAGCAGCACCGGCTCCCGCTCAGAGGAGTGCCCCGCCGCGCCCACCGGGGCCACCCACGGCTGCAGCGCGGCCGGGAACGGTGGCGGCGGCAGCAGCGGCCGCGGCTTGCCCACCGAGATCCACCGCTCGTCCTCCTCGCCCGGATCCTCCTGAAACCAGCTCGCCGAGTAGCACTCCAGCTCGTGGGGGATATCCGCCAGCCAAAGCACCGACTCGTACGCGTCCACGGAGCGGACGACGCGCGTCCGCAACTCCGACAGTTCCTTGAGGTATTGAAAGAGGCGGATAGCCCGATCAGTGCTCCGCGCTGAGCCTTCGTTCATGGTGTGCAAGGCGCCACTCCAGAGGGGAAGCGGCCCGCCAGAGGGGGCGACAACCGATGGATACTCAGGCCGTCATTATCGTCTATCTCAATCCGTACGGTCGACAGATCGCGCGGGGCATCGCCGGAATTCCTACCGGCGGCCGTACGGGTCCAGCGCGTCCCGCAGGCCATCGCCGATGAAGTTGATGCTCATCACCGTCAGGAAAATCATCATGCCCGGCGCAATGGCGAAGATGGGCAGGGCCTGCATCTGCGGCTGCGCGTCCTTCAGCAGGTTGCCCCACGTCGCCGTGGGCGGCTGCACGCCGTAGCCGAGGTAGCTCAGGCCGGACTCCGTGATGATCGAGGCCGCCACCAGCAGGCTGGCCTGCACCACAATCGGCCCCACCGCCCCCGGCAGCACGTGGCGCAGCATGATGCGCGAGTTCGTACCGCCCGCCGCGCGCGCGGCCTCCACAAACTCCTTTTCTTTCAGGCTGAGGAACGTGGCCCGCACCAAGCGCGCCAACCCCATCCACGAGAGCACCCCGATCACCAGCGCAATCGGCAGAATGCTCCCTTGCAGCACCCGCAGCTCCGTCGTCCGGATCAGGGTGCCCAGCACGATCAGCACGAACAGCTGCGGGAAACAGAGGAAGGCATCCGTCAGGCGCATCATCGCGGCGTCCATCGGCCCGCCGAAGTAGCCCGCCACCGCGCCGATGGCGGTGCCGATGAGCAGCGCGATGATCGTGGCCGCGAGGCCGATGGTCAGCGAGATACGCCCGCCCCACAGCGTGCGCGCCAGCACATCGCGCCCCGCCTCGTCCGTGCCCAGCACGTGCGCCGCGGAGGGGCCCTGCTTGCGCTCGGAGACGGAGAGCGCGTTCGGGTCCATGGTGATCAGCGGGGCCAGCACGGCGGAGAGGATCAGGATGATCAGCACCACCAGCCCCACCACCGCCGGCTTGTGCCGCCAGAAGCGGCGCACCACCAGATCCAGCATCGACTCATGCCGGCGTTGGCTGGCGGAACCGAGCGAGCCGGGGAACTCTGGCTCGGGGAGATTGCGTTGCAGCGTGCTGTCTGGCGACAGCGTCACGGCGGCGTCAGTGCTCATTTCAGGCGAATCCGGGGATCGAGCACGGCGTACAGCACGTCAGCCAGAATGTTGGCCAGGATGATCAAAGCCGAAGTGATCATGATGATCGCCATCAGTACGCCGTAATCCCGGCGCTCGGCAGCGGAGTAGAAGAGGCGGCCCATCCCCGGCCACGCAAAAATCACCTCGGTGAACAGCGCCCCGGTGAACAGGAACGGCACATCCAACGCCATCAGCGTCACCAGCGGAATGGCCGCGTTGCGGAACCCGTGGCGCAGGATCACCAGCCGCTCGTTCAGGCCCTTCGCCCGCGCCGTACGCACGTAGTCCTGATGGATCGTCTCCAGCATGCTCGCGCGCAGGAAGCGCGAGTACCAGGCCACCCAGCCCGCCGCCAGCATCGTCACCGGAAGCGCCAGGTGCCACAACCGGTCGGTGATCGAGAAGGGCGCGCCCATCGTCGCCACCCCGCCGGCTGGGAACATCGGCTCACCGGTCCAGGGATTCTCCAACTTCATGTAGAACACGAGCAGCAGGATCAGCCCCAACCAGAAGATGGGGATCGATTGCCCGATGAAGGTCAGGGTGGTTACGACGTGGTCGAATTTCGAGTACTGCTTGACCGCCGAGAGGATGCCGACCGGAATGGCGACGATCAGGGTCACGCCCCAGGCCACGGTCATCAGGATCAGGGTGTTCGGCAAGCGATCCAAAATCTCGTCCGCCACCGGCCGCTTGGAGGTCACCGCCGTGCCCCAGTCGCCCTGCAGCACGCGGCCCAGCCATTTGCCGTACTGCACCGGGATGGGGTCGTTCAGCCCCAGCCGCTCCTCCAGCGCCGCCAGGTCTTGCGCGCTGATATTGCCGCGCCGCATGTAGGCCCCGGTGGGGCCACCCGGCGCGGCCTGCAGCATGAAGAAGACCGCCACGCTCACGAAGAGCAGCAACGGAATGGCTCCCAGCAACCGGCGAACGAGAAACGCGCCCACGATTCAGCCCCAGAATAGCGACCACGAGCGGCGAGCGCCTGCGCCCGCCGCCCATCGTCAGGATCGATGATCGACTACTGCTCGATCCACCAGTTTTCGGCGTCCCAGGTGCCATATTCCCACGTGCTGACGGTGTAACCGTGCAGACGGTTGGAATACACACTGCCCTCGCTGAACTGGAGGAGCGGGAAGGTGGCGATATCCTCACGCAGCGCGTCGGCGATCTTGCAGAACGCCTCCCGCCGCGTCTCCACGTCCGGCGTGGAGTTGCCTTCCTTCAGCCACTCGCCGACATCCTCGCGCACCCAGCGCATGAAGTTCCGGCCGCCGGGGTTCTCCGCGCTGGGCACACCGAGCGGATCGAAGTCCTGCACAATGTCCTTGCCCGGCTCGGCGAACCAGCCAGCGTCGAACAGCAGCAGGTCGTAATCGCCCAGCAGGCGCGGGGAGGCGTCGTCCCACGTGCCGAAGATGACCGCGAACTCCTGATTCTCGACCTTGGTCTCCATGCCGACGGCCTTCAGGTCTTCCTGCACCGCCAGCTCGATCAGCTCCAGCGTGGAGTAGCCGGTGTAGCCGTTCATGCTCAGGCTGAGCCGCGTGCCATCCTCCAGCCCCTCGATGCCGCGCGCCACGCGGATGCCGTCGCCGCCTTCGTCCTTCCAGCCTGCCTCATCCAGCAGCGCCTTCGCGGCCTCCGGGTCGTAGACGAACGGCTCGACCTCGCACTTCAGCCACCCCACATCGAATGGGGAATCGAGATCGAAGACCCGCCCTTCCAGCAGCTCCTGGTTGATCCGCTGGCGGTTGACCGCCTGGGTGATCGCCTCGCGCACCCGCAGGTCACCGAGGATCGGGTGCGGCGCATCGGCGCTGGGGTCGCCATCGAACGGCTTCGAGAGGTTGAACCACATCTGGACCACCCAGATGCCCGGCGCGATGCGGCCCATGCCGGCGCCGGCGTCCTCGATCTGCTGCTCTGCTTCTTCGCCCGCCCAGAGCATGACGTCGCCATCGCCCTGGATCATGCGAGCAGTGCGGGCCTCCTCGGCCGGCACGATCAGGAAGTTGAGGCCGTCCAGATACGGCTTGCCTTCCTCGCGGTAGTTCTCGTTGCGCACCGTCGCCAGGTACTCGCCCGGCGCCCACTCGCTCAGCACGAACGGCCCGGTGCCAATCGGCGCGCGGTTGAAGTCCCAGTTCGCCATGTCCGTGACATCGCCGGTTGCGTGCTTCGGCAGGATGTAGGGGAACTGGTCCAGATACCCCGCGTTGAACTCGGAGTAGGTGACCACCGCGGTCTCGGGATCCGGGGTCTGGATATCGGTGATCAGCGCGTAGTCACTGGCGAAGGCCGAGCCATTCGCCGTGTCCTTCACGGCTTCCCAGGTGAACTTCACGTCCTCGGAGGTCACCGGCTCGCCGTCCGACCAGAGCAGGCCCGGCTTCAGCTTCCACGTGACGGTCGTCAGGTCTTCGGAAACGCCGCCATTCTCCAGCGTCGGCAGATCAGCGGCCAGCATCGGCTGAAAGTTGCCGTCCGGGTCGTTGTACGCCAACCCCTCGAGAATGGCGGTCACCACCTGCTGCGCAATGGAGGTGTTGCCCACCAACGGGTTCAGCGTGTCCGGCTCTTCATACAGCAGATAAATGGCTGAGCCGCCGGGAACCGCTGGCCCCTGCGTGTCGGAGTAATACGCCGCTTCCGGCGTGGCATCCTGCGCGCCGGCCGGCAGGCGCCGCAACACCAGCGGCGCGACCAGCCCACCGAGGGCGCCCACGCGCCACCGGGTCGACAAACGGCGTTCCATTCGCATGGGATCCTCCTCCTGTTCGCTGCCTGCTGCCTGCTGTTGCTTGACACATCGCGGCGTCACGCCTGCAGCCAGACGCCGCCCCCGGGTAATGCCGCGCCCGGCACGACGGTTGCCGGACCCGTGACGCGCATCCGGGCGATGGACGTCATGCCAATGTCAGAAAACGTGAGGCCGATGAGCCGCCAGCATAGCAGCCCCGGCCACACTTCGGGGCACAACCCCGCCGCGCCCGGCTATGCCGCCGGGGTCGTGGCGTTTGCCTTCAGGAACTCCCGCACCACCTCGATGTACGGCCCAAACTGCTCGCGCCGCACGTTGTGCCCGGCCCCGGGGATGTACGCCACCTCGGTCTGTGGCACGAGCGCCTTCAGCGAGGCCGCGCTCTCCTCGGTGATGATGCCGCCGCGCTCGGCGTCCGCCATGATCAGCAGGGTGGGCACGGTGATGGCCCCCAGCGTGGCCGGCCAATCGACATTGGCGCGGTTCCCCGGCTCGAAGACCACCAGCACGTTCGGGCTGAACGCGATCTTGGAATCCGCCCACGGCTGCAGCTCGGCGTCGGACCAGTCCGGGTGCCCTTCGCGGCCAGCCTCCACGATCTCGTCGCGGGTCAGGGTCTTGTAGTTGCCGGCGCGGCTCTTCATGCCGGCCACCATCTCCTGCGCCTCCGGGGATGCCTGCCACTCGGTCCACCACGCCGGCGGGTCCTCCAGCAGGATCGCGCCGACCAGATCCGGGTGCGCGCCGGCCAGCGCCAGCGCGGTGCCCGCGCCCATGGAGTGCCCCAGCACCGCCGGCTTCTCCAGCCCCAGCGCCGTGATCAGCCCGGCCAGATCCTCCGCCTGCACATCCGGCCCGTAGCGCCCCGCCGGTCCCTCGGACGCGCCGTGCCCCCGCGCATCGACCATGATCAGGTCGTAATCGTTCTCCAGCTCCCGCGCCAACGGCGACCAGCAGAGCCCGTTATCCGTCACACCGTGCGCCAGCACCACCACCGGCCCGTTGCCCCCGGTGCGCGTGTAATGGATGGTGACCCCGTTCGTCTCGACCTCGCCTGTCTGCCACTCCGCCATGATCGCCCCCTTGCGTACGCTCCGGTTCCCCCCGCGCCACTGGCTGGGCGGGGCATCTATGGTCACCTTATCACCTCTATTCGCGCGTCGCGCGTGCAGGCAGGGGAGGGCGCACGTCCGCCGCGCAGCACCGCCGAAACACGCGCGAGAGGAGCCGGCGCCACACTTCGTCAAACATTGCTTTCCTGAACCTATTGACAGGCGGACACTGGGGATATAGAGTGTACGTACTGAAGCAAACGGGGTTCGCGCAAGCGAACCGGCAGCCAGAGCAATCTGGAAGCCAGCGAAGGTCCGGCCAACGCAAGGCGGCTGGAGTTGACCCGGGAGCCTGATCCGCGCCGTGGCGACACGTGCAGAGGAAACGGCATCTGCGTCTGGCAGCAATGCTTGTACGCCTTGGGCCATCGGAGACCGGCGGCTTGCCGCACGGAGCCGAAATGCCCGTCCAACACGCGACTGAGCAATCGGTACTAGCGTGTCCCCCGGGGAGATGGAGCAATCCATCTCGCGCGCCAACTGCTTTCAGCGCACGGCGCCGACGGCTGCGAGAGCAGTTGTCGGCGTTTTGCGTTAAGCGCCATATGGCAATCGCTCAGGGCCGCGCCAACCAGTGCATCGCGTCGCAGCGAGAGCGGGCGTCGCGACGGGCGGGCGGGTCAAGACGGGCGGGAAACGCACACTCCGGCCGCCTGGGCGCGCTGACCACGAAGACAAGCTGTCGGCGGCGGTTAGCACGGCGACAAAAGTTGCTTTGCGAAGGCTCTTGACAAGGGGTCACCGAGGATATACAGTGTACGTACTGAAGCAAACGGGTTCCGCGAAAGCGGATCGGTGGTTGAAGCGATTCTCCACCTGGCTGCTTCTGGCCCTCTTCACCGTGGGCCAGCCAGTATCCCGCACGTCGATACCGCTTCGCCGGGGCAACCCGGTCTGGTGACGACGGGGCGCACGGCAGCAATGCCGCGTCGCCTGAGCGCCTGTGTTCGCTGGCGGTTCGCCGCCCAGTGGCCGGGGGTTCGATCAGCCCGCCGTGGAGCAATCCACGGGCCGGTCTGGCCGGGCCGGGGGAGCAATTCCCCGTTCGCCAGTGTTTCTTCAGCGCACGGCGCCGATGGCTGCGAGAGCGGCTGTCGGCGTTTTGTGTTAATCAGCGCCGGGGCACGGGGAGTACGGCGCCAACATCAGTGGCTCCCGCTCCGCCTACCGCCAGACCACCTCCGTGGCGATGGCGAAGAACTCGGCTGGCGCATCGCCATCGTTGCGGAACGAGTGGGGATGGGAGCTGGGCCACACCCCAAGCTCGCCGCACCCCAGCGTGTACTCCGCCCCGTCGTAGATCAGCACGATCTCCCCGCTGACCACGTACACGATGTCCAGCCCGGAGTGCGTCATCGCGTCGCGGAACCCGCTGTGCGGCGCGAACCGGGCCGACACCACCTCCACATCCGCCCCCGGCACTGGCAGGTGGAAGTAGTCCACCCCTTCGCCCCGGTCCACCGGGATGCGCTCGGCCACCGTCATAATGCGCGGCTTGCCCGCCGTCGAGAAGTACCCCAGAAACGTGACCAGATCGAGCCCGAACGCCGCCGCCACCCGCGACAGCCGCCCCACCGAGATATCGGACGCGCCGCGCTCCACCGCGCTCAGAAACGACGCCGACACTCCGCTGGCCGCCGCGAGTTCCTCCAGACTCAGCCCGCGCTGCCGGCGCAGGCGGTGCACGATCGCCCCCACCGCCACTTCCGGCGCGTCAGCCTCCTCCACGGGTTCTGTTGTCTGGCTCGTATGGTGATCTGGCTGCTTCATCGCCACTCGTTCTGCTGTCCTCCTACTTTGCGCCTGACGCCGTGCTCGCCATGCAAAAGTGCGTCGTCTCCAGCGGGTAGAGGCGCCACGTCCGCTATCTACTGAACGCCAGCAACGCAATCCCGTGCCTCTGCCCGGTCGCGCAGCCCCCAGCCGACGTCATCCCGACGCAGGAGGGATCTCGTCCGGCACTGCTCGCGCTGGAGCAAGAGATCCTTCGTTCCCCAGGATGACGACAGGAGTGCGACGCCGCGATGGAGCCAACAACTCCCGCAAGACAGACCACGCAGCATGAGGACGCGATCAGGCAGCATCGATCGTTCGACTGCCCCGGAACAGACCACTGAATCGCATCGCGCAGAATGCCACGATCTGCCCCCTGCTCACATGGCTGGAGCCATCGCCCACATCCAGCCCCTGCAATTGCATACCGGCGCAATTGACATTGCGCCCCCGGCTTGCGATATTCTGCTTGAGTATCCAACAAATCGCTTGGCGCCGCCGGTCGCATGGTCGCCGGCAAGCGCAGGGGAGGACCGAGCCCATGGAGAGCATCCCGGTCATCGACATTGCGGGAGAGCCCGCCGCCCGTGGCGCACAGCACGGCGCAGCCATGGCCGCCCAGATCAGCGCGTTCTACGACAACTGGATCGCCAGCGCCAGCGCCGGCCCCCGCGCCATCACCGAACGCGACGCGCAAGCCTTCGCGCTTGGCCTGCTCCCGGAAAGCCGCGCCCAGCTGCCCGACCTCGTGGCCGAGGTGGAAGGCATCGCCGAGGGCGCCGGGCTGCCCTTCGAACAGGTGTGGCTGCTCAACTGCTTCGACGAGTTGGGCGGCTACCACCTCTACGAGGCGATCCGCTCCGGCCGCGCCTGCACCACCGTCGCCGCCACCGGCCACAGCACGACCGACGGCGCCACCTACATCGGCCAGAGCTGGGACATCGGCGAGTGGTATCCCTCCGTCCTGCTGCGCATCGCCGCCACGGAGACCGAGCCAGAGGCGCTGGTCTACACCCACCCCGGCATCGTCGGCGGCAACGGCATCAACAGCGAACGCATCGCCCTCGTCTGGAACTCGCTGCAGCCCCGTGACATGCGCAACGGCGTTCCCGTGCCATTCCTCGTCCGGCGCGCCCTCGCGGCCACCCGCCTGAACGACGCCATCTCCGCCACCCTGCGCCCCACCCGCGCCATCGGCTTCAACTTCATGCTGGCCGCCGATTTCGGCGCCGTGAACATCGAGGCCACCGCCACCCGCCAGCACGTCACGTACGTGGGCCAGCACATGGCCCATGCCAATCACTACGAGGCGTCCGAACTACTGGCGGACGAGGGCAACCGGACCTTCGAAGGCTCATCCTTCATTCGAGGCGGCCGCATGGGCCAGTTGCTGGACGAAACCGCCGGCCACATCGACCTCGACACCCTGCAGCGCCACTTCCGGGACCACGCCAATCACCCCGGCAGCATCTGCGCCCACCTCGGCCTCGCCTCCAACCCCTCCATGACCCGCGCCGCCATGCTCTTCGCCCCCGCCACGCGGACCATGCTGGTCACCGCCGGCCCACCCTGCGAATACCCGTTCGTCAGCCATCAGGTCGGAGCCGCCAGCGCCGTCGCCTGAACCTCTCCCAGCCGTCGCGTTTACCGGATCACCTGAGGACAGGAGCACAGCCCGTGACCGAGTCGCCCGAAACGCACCCGCTGCTGCGCGCCATCAGCAACCGCCGCGCCTTCCTGCGGGCCGCCGGCGCGCTGGGCGCCGCCACCGCCCTCGGTGGGCCACGCTGGAGCCCGCCCGCCGCCGCGCAGGACGGCTCCACCCTCATCTTCCTCGCCTCCGACGCCGCCTACAGCCTCGACCCGGCCGAAAACTGGGACTACGGCGGAGGGGCCACCATCCTCTCCCACGTCTACGAGGGGCTGTTCAAGTTCGTCGGCGCGGACAAGGTCACGCTGGAGCCGAACCTCGCCGAGGAAGTGCCCACCGTCGAGAACGGCGGCATCAGCGAGGACGGCCTGACCTACACCATCAAGGTGAAGCCGAACGCCGTTTTCCACGACGGCACGCCGGTCAACGCTGAAGCGGTCCGCTTCAGCTACGAGCGCACCCGCACCCTCAAGATGGGCGTCGATTTCCTGCTGGACCAGATCGACACGATCACCACGGTCGATGATCTGACCGTGCAGTTCACCCTCAAGAAGCCCTTCTCGCCCTTCCTGTTCTCCATCGGCGGGCTGTGGGGCAACAGCATCGTCAGCCCGGAGACGGTCAACGCCAACTCCACCGGCGACGAAGACCTCGGCCACGAGTACCTGCTCTTCGCGGACGCCGGCTCCGGCGGCTACATCCTCGAAAGCTACGACCCCGACCAGAAGCAGGCCGTGCTGACCCGCGACCCCAACTGGTGGCAGGGCTGGGACGACGGCCCGCACATCGAGCGCGTCGTCATCCTCTGGATCACCGAAGCCGCCACCATCCGCTCCATGCTGGAGCGTGGCGACGCCCACATTGCCGCCAACCTGACGCCGGAGGACTGGGACGCCCTTTCCACCATGGAGGGAATCACCACCGTGGAGGCGCCTTCCAGCCTGCAGTGCGAGATCGTGCTGAACAACGCCAAGCCGCCGCTGGACAACCCGAAGGTGCGGCAGGCGCTCTCCTACGCCTTCAACTACGAGCAGGCCATCGATGGCCTGATGGGCGGCCACGCCGTCAAGCTGGACAGCGTGGTCACCGCCATGTCGCTGGGCTACGCTCCGGCGGCCACGCAGTACACCTATGACCTCGACAAGGCGAAGGCGCTGTTGGCGGAAGCGGGCCTCGCCGACGGCTTCACCTTCGAGCTGTACGCCCTGCACCTGTTCCTGAACGACCAGTTGCTGTTGGAGATGTATCAGGCCGACCTCGCCAAGATCGGCGTCACCCTCGACGTCAAGGTGATGGAATCAAACGCCTTCCTCAGCCAGCACCTGAACGGCAACGTCGACGAGTCGTTCATGGGCTTCATCAGCAATGTCGGGCCGGACTACCCGGACGCCTACGAGATGCTGGCGCTGGTCTACGGCGAGAACAGCAAGCCGCCCGCCTTCTGTTGCAACTTCGAGTTCTTCACCAGCCCGGAGATGGAGGAGATC
Source organism: Thermomicrobiales bacterium (assembly GCA_047605145.1). Classification (GTDB taxonomy): domain Bacteria; phylum Chloroflexota; class Chloroflexia; order Thermomicrobiales; family UBA6265; genus JACCXM01. Next base: position 15,246 of record JASGGF010000016.1, read on the forward strand.
CTGACGCGCATCGAGTCCGCGCTGGACCCGGCCGAGCGGCAGGCCGCGCTGCAAGAAGGCTTCGACCTCGCCTTCGCCGAGGCTGGCGTGATGTGGCTCTTCAACTTCAAGCAATTGCTCGGGATGCGCTCGAACGTGCAGGGCTGGGAGTACAGCTTCCTGCTCGGCGCCAACTACGCGCCCTTCGAGCGCATGTCGCTGGCGTAGCGTGAGCGGGGAACATCGCGGGAGCGGGCAGGGGCGAGCATGCGCGCGTTCCTGATCCGCCGCCTGCTGGGGCTGGTCATCGTGCTGGTGGGCATCAGCCTGCTCACCTTCCTGCTCTCGCACGTGCTGCCCGCCGACCCGGCGCGCACCGCCATCGGGGCGAAGGGCGGCCAGAAGCAGTATCAGGAGATGCGCGAGAAGATGGGGCTGGATCGCCCGCTGCCGGAGCAGTACGTGCGTTACGTGCAGGACCTGCTCCACGGCGATCTCGGCTACTCCTACACCTCGCGCCGCCCGGTGCTGACCGATCTGGCCGCCTACTTCCCGGCCTCACTGGAGCTGATGCTCTCCGCGCTCTTCCTCGCGGTGATCATCGGCATCCCCCTCGGCGTGATGTCGGCGGCGCGCGTGCGCGGGCCGCTGGACCGTTCCAGCGGCGCCTTCGCCGTGTTCTGCACCGCCATGCCGCTCTTCCTGACCGGGCTGCTACTGCAGGTCATCTTCTACAAGCAACTCGGCTGGCTGCCGGCGGCGGGGCGCATCGGGCTGGTGCTGGGCGAGCCGGAGCACATCACCGGCATGTTCACCGTGGACAGCCTGCTGCACGGCGACTGGCCGCGCTTCATCGACAGCGTCAAGCACCTGATCCTGCCCGCCATCACCCTTTCGCTGCCGGCCATGGCGATCCTGATCCGCATCGTGCGCGCCTCGATGTTGGAGGCGCTGGGGCAGGAATACGTGCGCACCGCCCGCAGCAAGGGCCTCAGCGAGCAGCGCGTCATCTACGGCCACGCCCTGCGCAACGCGCTGCTGCCGACCGTCACCTCGCTGGGGATGCTGGTCGGGGCGCTGCTCAGCGGCGGTTTTCTGGTGGAGATCGTCTACACCTTCCCCGGCCTCGGCATGTACGTCCTCAACGCCATCCTGCGCGCGGAGTTCTCCGCGCTGATCAGCACCACCCTGCTGGTGGCCACGGTCTACATGGTCGCCAACCTGCTGGTGGATATGGCCTATGTCGTCATTGACCCTCGCATCCGCTACGCCTGAGCCGCTGCGCCTTCCGGCGCCGGCCCGGCTACGCGGGCGCTGGCGGGAGGTCGCCACTGGGCTGGCCGTGGCGTTCCTGCTGCTGCTGACCCTGTTCGGCCCGGTCGTCGGCCCCTACCCGCCAGACGCCGTCGATGTCACCCAGCGCATGCAGCCGCCATCTTCCGCGCACCTGATGGGCACCGACCCCCTCGGCCGCGATCTGTTCAGCCGCGTTCTCGCCGGGGCGCGCGTCTCGCTGCCCTCGGTGCTGGTCATCGTGGTCAGCGCGGTGCTGGTCGGCGTCGTGCTCGGCGCGCTGGCCGGCTACCTCGGCGGCATCGTCGACGACGTCATCATGCGCCTGACCGACATCTTCCTCGCCTTCCCGGCGCTGGTGCTGGCGCTGGCCATCGCTGGCGCGCTCGGCCCCGACCTGACCACCGCCATGCTGGCCGTCTCCATCGTCTGGTGGCCGTGGTACGCCCGTCTCACGCGCGGGCAGGTGATCGCCCGCAAGCAGGAGCTATATGTAGAAGCAGCGCGGGCCGCCGGCTGCACCGATGGCGTCATCCTGCGCCGCCACGTCCTGCCGAACTCGTGGACTCCCATCGTGGTGCAATCCACGCTGGACATGGGCGCCGCGCTGATCACCACCGCCAGCCTCGGCTACATTGGCATGGGCGCCCAGCCGCCCTCCGCCGAGTGGGGCGCCATGCTCAGTCAGGCCCGCGACTACTTCCTGAACGCGTGGTGGCTGACCTTCTTCCCCGGCCTCGCCATCTTCCTCTCCGTGCTCATCTTCACCGCCGCCGGCGAACTCCTCCGCGAACACACCACCCGCTGACACCTCGCCCCGGCAGGTGTGTCCTGAGCCTGTCGAAGGACCTCGTCCCGCCGGAATTACCCGCCCCCTGACACCGCCCCCTACAGGTGCGTCCTGAGCCTGTCAAAGGACCCCGCTTCCGGTCAACACCTCCCGCGTTCCACCGCCTCTTCCCTACGTTCTTCTCTCCGCGCTCCACCGCGCACCCACGCCACCACGATGTCGTCCCGACCGCAGGAGGGACCGCGCACCCCCAAGCTCAAGGTCACGGCCTCTTCTTTCCGTCCCCTACCACCAGCGATGAGTGCGGCCCATCGACATTGGAAGGCCGGGGTGGCCGGCAGAGAGTGAGCCGCGTTCGCGTGGTTGGGAGTGGGCGATCCCTGCCTGCTGGTTCGGGATGACATCGGGGTGGCGAAGGCTCGCAGAGAGCATTGGAAACGCAGGCGCCGCGTTAGCGTGAGGAGCGGCCCGCGAGCCGTACCCCGATCCGCACCCGGACATCCCCAACCCCGACGTCATCCCGACGAAGGAGGGATCTCCTCCATGCTCCCCGGAAACGCCGTGTCCAAACGCAAAACCACGCGGCCGGCAACGAGGTCCTTCGACAAGCTCAGAACGTCACGTGTAGGGCGCGGCTGTATCGAAAGACCATCGACCCAGACACAGGAATCCACGCCCATCACTTGCGCCCATCGCCCAACGCGCCCACACCCCGGCGCGTGCATACTCCCGCCAGCCGTTTCGCCGACCCATCACCCAAGGATCGCCCCATGAAAATCGGAGTCGTCCTCCCGCCGGGCAGCATTGGCGCGCCGGGCCACGTGCTCTCCTACCGCGAGTTGCGCGATTTCGCCCAGCAGGCCGAAGCGCTCGGCCTCGATTCCGTCTGGATCTACGACCACCTCATGTTCCAGTTCCCCGAGCAGCCGCAGGAGGCCGTGCTGGAGGGGTGGACCGTGCTCACCGGCCTTGCCGAAGCCACCCAGCGCGTGGAGCTGGGCACGTTCGTCATCTGCACCGCCTTCCGCCACCCCGCCGTGCTGGCCAAGATGGCCGTCACCCTCGATGAGTTGAGCAACGGGCGCCTCATCCTCGGCCTCGGCGCCGGCTGGCACGAGCCGGAGTTCACCGCCTTCGGCCTGCCCTTCAATCACCTCGTCGACCGTTTCGAGGAAGCAGTGCGCATCATCGCGCCGCTGGTGCGCGAGGGCGAGGTCGACTTTCAGGGGACGTACTACTCCGCAAACGCCTGTCAGATGCTGCCTCGGCCCACGCGCCGCATCCCGATCATGATCGCCTCGAAGCGCCCGCGCATGATGCGCCTCACTGCCAAATTCGCCGACAGTTGGAACCAGAGCGGCCTCGCGAACGTGGACGCCCTCGAACCCCGCCGCGCCGAACTCCTCGCCATCACCGCCGCCGCCGGCCGCGACCCCGCCACCCTCGCCATCACAGGCGGCGTCAACGTCGGTTTCCCCGACCTCCCCGGCATCGCAGACCTCCCAGATGGCGCCCTCCCCGCCGGCCTGAACGGCTCCCCGGAAGAGATCGCCGCCGGCCTCCGCGCCTTCGCGGACAGCGGCGTCAGTCACCTCATGGCGTGGCTCTACCCGCTCACCCCGGCGGCCATGGAGCGCTTCGCGGAGGCGGTGCGGTTGGCGAGGGAATGAGGGTGAACAGCGGGTTATGAAGGCCAGATCAGAGAGTCTACGGACCTGACTGTTCGAATGCTGAATTGATTGTCTTGAACAGGTGCTCGAAGTTATCAAGCATTGTCGTGTCTAGTTTGTCAGGTCCGGCTTTCTGCCATTCATCAAGTAGAGCCCGCGTAGTCAAACCCTTGTCGAAGACGTTTCGTGATCCACTAGGAGCGCTAATTCCCTTTCTGCTTGCGAAATCAGCTAGAGCCTCGATAACTCGGGGCTTGGCTTCCTCACTAGCAATAAGTTTTAGATTTGTTTTGCCTAACAGATTACGGTGCGATAGAGAGACTGCCCCCAAGTAAGACAATCTGGGTATCAGGTCTTCTATCTCGATTCCACTATTTCCGAGCGCATCGCTGACAAATACAATCCTGCTTCCACTTCCAGCGAAGAGTTCCTTCTGTAGCTCACCAGCGTACCTCTTCCCCGCAGAGTCACCATCAAACAAGGTCACGATTTCGACGTCATTCGCGAGGTATAGAGAAGCAAAATGCGATATCTCTTTGGCCCCTCCGGCAGGCGTGACCACGACATCGTCATGCAACCCTATCCGGCCCGATGCTGCCAGTGCTCCGCTCATATGCTTCAAGATCCATAGATCGGTTAACCCTTCCACGATTAGATTTCGTCTCCCGTGAAAGAGCGTCTGCGCCAAGTGATAGCCAAGTGCAGCTTGAAGTGGCAAGACAGCCTCACGATCTTTGGGCCAGATCTTGTCAGAAACAGATGTCTCGCCACTTGCCGTCTCGGTGACAACACGCACCCTCTCAAGGTGGTCTCCATCAACCATAAATGGCGAATGAGTGCTGTAGATCAGCTGATTATCCCGCGCGAGACGGTCAAAATACTCGATGAGATCTTCCTGTGCCGCCGGGTGCAGATGGAGGCCAGGCTCATCTAAGAGCAGCATTGCGTTTCGATGCCCGTCGTCAGCCTCAACCAGAAAAATGAGATAGAAGGAGAAGAACCACTGCAGACCTCGACTTCGATTTACCAACTCAATCAGATCAGAATTCTTGTCATCCTTCACCCACACCCGGAAATAGCGATCATCAATTCGATACTCGAACTCGTGTCGACGCTGTCCCCACCATCCTTGAAACTTTCCAGTCATCGCATGCGAGGCAGAAGAGAGGTTTATGGTGCGCTCGTCACGCTTCGCGCGCACCTCGTTTTCAGATTCGCCAGGGCGCTCTTGTCCCAGCCGCAAAACCTCGTTTGGGTCAAGGTTCACATGTCGGAAGAGGGCCATCTTGGTCCTGAGTTTCGCGTCGTGCTTGTTTCTTTCATATTCCGCAATGAATTGATCGATTACTAGAGTGTCGTCAAGAGTCCCATAATCCTCGAAATAGATAAAGGTGGGGATATGAGATTTGACTACCTCCCAAGCCCGTTCTTGCGGGGGTAGCCGCTGAGATAGTTCAACAAACTGATCCAGTTCATCCATGTAAGATTCCAAGATCGGCTTCTGCCAATCCGCTGTCAAAAGTACTGCCATCTCCTGCGAGATTTCACTGAGAAGCGCTCGACCTAAAGGCGTGTTGAGATTTGGGTGTAGTGCGATGTTTTTGGCGTGTTTGTCGCATAGCCCTGCGACCGCAACCTTAAGCTCCTTCAGGTCTTCAACATGAAGTGGGTCGATTGCACGGGCTACCTTCTGCTTTACCTGCTTGAGCCACGTATCCACACTACTTCCAGCAAGCACCCCTCCCAAAGGTTCTGGCGAAAACCAATAGGATCTTTTACCTGAGTACTTCTTGGTGATGTTAATCGTCTGGGGGTTCCAGTCCAAAGCAGTATCAGCGTCGATCTGAGTTTGAAGTTCTGTCGGCAGGTCAAAAGTGACGGAGATGACATCCCAGTCTTGAAGTTTGAACTCGGATGAGTATCTACTCCGGGGAAACTCGCGAAGCCCATCAAATTCCTCCCCATCTACAGGATTGAATTTATAGAGTGCACTCAGCAGCGCCGACTTGCCTGCTTCGTTCTTGCCCACGAGCGCGGTCACCATTTCGTCTACCTCGATCCAACCACTATCGGTAACCGACTTGTAGTTCTGTACACGGAACTTTTTCAGCCGAAGTTCAGTCGCCACAGATCCCTCCCAAATACAACGAATCCACTCGTGCATCTTCCTCAAAGTCCGCCAACCACCTCACCACCGCAAAAGTTGGCAGCCTTGGCAGCCTTACCCCTTCACCGCCCCCAGCGTGAACCCGGCGATGAACCGGTCGAGGAAGAGGTTGTAGATCAGCGCCACAGGGATGGCGACGATGGCGGCGGCGGCCATCAGGGATTGCCAGAAGAAGACATCGCCGCGGATCAGTTCGGTGGTCACGCCGATGGAGATCGTCTTCTGGTCCGAGGAGGTCACGAAGGCCAGCGCGTAGACGAACTCGTGCATCGTCAGCGCGAAGCTGAACACGATCACCGTCAGCAGGCCGGGGATAGAGACCGGCAGCACCGTGCGCCAGATGGCGCCGAGACGGCTGTAGCCGTCGATCATCGCCTGCTCCTCGATGTCCTTCGGGATCGATTTGAAGAACCCCATCAGCAACCACGTACAGAAGGGGATGGTGAAGCTGGGGTAGACCAGCACCATCGCCCACCACGTGTTGCGCAGCCCCAGATCCGCCACCACCCGCGACAGCGGGATGAACAGCAGCGTGGGCGGCACGAGGTAGACGAGGAAGATGGCGATGCCCAACCCCTCGCCCCAGCGCCCCGCCAGCCGGGTCAGGCTGTAGGCCGCCGGCACCGCCCCCAGCAGCGTGATCAGCACTACCAGCACCGAGACGATCAGTGTGTTGCGCACGAAGGTCAGGTACTGCGTCTTCTCGAACAGGAAGGTGATGTGCTGCAACGTCGGCGGGTCGTTGTAGAGGAACGGGTTGTTGTTCGGGTCGTACAGGTCGCTGTTCTGCTTGAAGATCGTGAGGATCATCCACGCGAACGGCAGCGCTGCGAACAGCGCGAAGAAGATCGCCGTCGCGTAGAGCACGCCGCGCCCGGCCGCATGTCGCCAGCGGTTCATCCGGAAGTCTCCGTCCGCCGCGCCAGACGCAGCATCAGCGCCGCCACGCCCACCAGCACCGGGAAGAGGAACAGCGCGATCGCCGCCCCCTGCGCCAGATTGCCGCCATCCACGCCCTTGTAGAACGCCCAGCTCGCCAGCACCTGCGTCGAGTCGGTCGGGCCGCCCCGCGTCAGGATGTACACCACCGTCATGTCCGTGAAGGTGAAGACGATGCCGTACAGCACCGCCACCGCCATGATCGGCAGCAGCAGCGGAATGCGGATGTAGAAGAGCTGGCGGAAGAACCCGGCGCCGTCCACGTTCGCCGCGTCCTTCAGGTCCTGCGGGATGCTGGTCAGGCCCGCCAGCAGGATCACCGTCGCCAGCGGCAACGTGCGCCAGATGTGGACCAGCAGCACCGAGAACTGCGCGCGGTCCGGGTAGGCCAGCCACAGCGCGTTGGTGCCGAACCAGTCCGGCCCCAGCGGGCTGCCCACCCCCAGCAGACCCACCTGCCGCAGGATGAAGTCGATGGGGCTGTAGACGTTATCGAGCGTCCACAGCCAGCCCAGCACCCCCAGCGCAATCGGCGTGGTCCACGGCAGCAGCACCAGAAAGCGCACCAACCGCTTTCCGTGAAACTCCGAGGTGAGGACGATGGCGAGGATATTCGCCAACACCAGCACGATGATCTGGGAGACGATGGTGAACAGGAACGTGTTGCGTAGCGCGGTGCGGAACGTGGCGTTCGCCAGCGCGTCCTGAAAGTTCTTCAACCCCACGAAGTCGATGCTCTGGTCGCCGACCGTGACATCACTGAGGCTGTACAGGATCGCCAGCACCAGCGGCACGCCCACCAGCGCCACGATGTAGATCACCGCCGGGAAGAGCATCACCTTGGCGAGGAACGACTCGTCGTCCAGCCAGTACCGCTGCCGCCGCTCCTCCGCTTCGGGCGCGGTCACGCTGGCGGCGCTCACGCCGCGCCCCCGGCGCGCAGGCGCAGGCCCGTCTCGGCGTTGAAGCGCTTCAGGTCGCGGCGCGGCACGGCGAACTGCTGCGTCGCCCCGGTCTCCACCAGCACGTCCGCCGTCGCCGGGAAGCGCGCCACCGCCTTCGCCGCGCCCACCTCGCCGTAGTAGAGGCGTTCCGCTCCCAGATACTCCACGCGGTGGATGTGGAAGGGGAAGGGCGCCAGCGCGTCGTGCGCGGCGTCATCCGCCGGCCACGGGCTGAAGTGCTCGGGCCGGAAGCCCAGCAGTTCCCGGCCATCGCCCTCCGGCACGAGGTTCATCGGCGGGGAGCCGAGGAACGTGGCGACGAAGGTGTCCGCCGGGTCGTCATAAATCTCGGCGGGCGTGCCGAGCTGCCGCAGCTTGCCGTGATCGAGCACGGCGATGCGGTCGCCCATGCCCATCGCCTCGACCTGATCGTGGGTGACGTAAATCGTGGTGGTGCCGATCCGCTTCTGGAACCCCTGCAGCTCGTCGCGGGCGGAGGCCCGCCGCTGCGCGTCGAGGTTGGAGAGGGGCTCATCCAGCAGGAACACCGCCGGCTCCCGCACCAGCGCGCGCGCCAGCGCCACGCGCTGGCGCTGGCCGCCGGAAAGCTGGCGCGGCTTGCGCTCCAGCAAGTTGTCGATGCCGAGGATGCCCGCCGCCCAGCCGATGCGCTGCTCCTGCTCCGCCGTCGGCATCTTCGCCGCCTGCAGCGGGAAGGCGATGTTGTTGCGCACGCTCATGTGCGGGTAGAGCGCGTAGCTCTGGAACACCATCGCGATCTCGCGGGCGCGTGGCGGCAAGTCCGTCACCACGCGCCCTCCTATGAGGATGTCGCCGCTGGTCGGCTTCTCCAGACCACCGATCATGCGCAGCAGGGTGGTCTTGCCGCAGCCCGATGGCCCGAGCAGGACCAGAAACTCGCCGTCCGTCGAGGCGAGGTCGATGCCATCGACCGCCGCCACGCCATCGAAGCGCTTGGCGAGGTCGCGCACTTCCACGACAGCCATGCTGCGCCGCCCTCCGTTTCGGGGTGGGCTACGCGCCGCCGCCGATCAGCCCCTCCGCCCGCCAGTGGTCGAAGACGGCGGTGATCTCTTGCTCCGCCTGCGCCACCGATTCCTCCGGCGTCTGCTGCCCCTGCGCCGCCCGCGCCATCATGTTCGGCAGGATCGGCAGGGCGAAGATCTCGCCCATGGCGGCGTTCGCCGGGCCGGGGTGCCCGAGGTTCGTCGTCCAGTCGTTCGCGGTCTTCAGCACCGACAGCTTGTCGGCCGGCTCGGACCCGTACGGGTCCTCATCCAGCCAGCTTTCCAGATCGGGCACGGTGGAGGGGAAGGCCGGGAAGTTGTACAGCTCGCTCTGTTCCGCCGCCGAGGCGTAGTTGTTGACGAGGTGCAGCAGGAACTCCTTGGCGGTGTCCGGGTTCTTGGCGTAGTTCGGAATCATGGAGATAAAGACAGCGTGGCCGTGCGCCAGCGCGGCTTCCTCGCCGCCGGGACCGACCAGAGGGGTGCGGAAGAAGATGTCCGCGCCCACTTCCGGCTGGTCCTTCTGGGCGGTTCGATACGCCGAAATGGAGTTGAGGATGTACGAGGCGCGCCCGGCCACCAGCAGTTGGTTGTTGCTGGCGGCGTTCCAGCCGAACACTTCCGGCGTCATGGTCTGCTTGAACAGGTCCGCCATGTAGGTCACCGCCGCCACCGTCTCCGGCGAGTTGACGACTACGTTCTCGTTGGCGTCCTGCACGCTGGCGCCATAGGCCCACATCAGCGACTGCGCGGCCATGCGGGAGTCGATCTCGTTCGACATCCCGAGGCCCATCTGCACGCCCTGTTCCGCCTTGATACGCGCGCCGCCCGCCAGCAGATCGTCCCACGTGCCGGGGCCATCCGCCAGTTCGACGCCCTCCCACAGGGAGCGGCGGTAGTTGCCGGGGTCCGGCGCGTAGCCGTGGCAGAAGCCGTAGTACACGTTCGTGGTCGGGTTGAACGAATTGCGCTTGGCCATCGGCAACTGCTCGCCGTGGCGGGCGGTCGCTTCCTCCACGAGGTCGGTCAGGTCGTGCACGCTCTTCTCGTACTGGGCGAGGGAGGCGATGTGCTCGACGATGTCGTGCCCCTGCCCGGCCGCGATTTCGGCGGCGATGGCGGCGGGGATATCGGCGGTGTTGACGTGGTCCACCTGCGTGGTGACCCCGTTCGCTTCGCCCCACTCCTTCACGAACTGATCGAACCACTCATCGTGCCGGGGCACGAAGTGGCTCCACAGCAGCAGGCTGAGGCTGGTGCCGGAAATATCGGCGGTGGTCGGCGTCTGCCGCAGCGTGGCCGCGCCGGCTCCCGTGCGGAAGAAGGGCGTGGCGGCGGCCAGCGTCAGGCTGGCGCCCGCGCCTTGCAGCAGGCGGCGGCGAGAGAGACCGGCGGAAGGGGCGGAAGTACGACGCGGCAGGTGCAGCATGGGGTCAGCTCCTTTGCGTTGGGGGGCACATCACCGTGCGCCCGGGCGCCATCGCCCGGGAAGGGAGGATCGAAACATCTTTCGTCTTTCGTGTCAAGTGCACAAGCTGCGCCGCCAGCCGTTCTGCGCTCAGCGTTGGCATCATTTCCTGGCAGGAGCGGTAACTATGAAGCTGATGAGAACAATCGCCATTGATCCAGAAAGCGAACTGGGACACGCACTGGACGAAGCTGAGAGCGGCGGCATAGTCCTGTTGAGGGGAAGTGAACGCTTTCGTGTCATTCCGGAAGCTGATGACCCATGGGCAAATTACGATCCGGCGCGTTTGAGGACCGGCCTTGAGAAGATTGATGGTCTGCTCACCCCTGAAGAAGCAGAGCAGTTGGTTGAACGTATCTATCGCGCCCGCGGGGAGGGAACACGACCCTCCCCGAAATCGTGAAGTACCTATTCGACACTGACTGTTTGATTGACGCCATCGGCAACCGGTTCAACGCCAGAGAACTCGTCGCGCTTCTAGGCGAAGATGGCATAGCCGTCAGCATCATCACCGTTGCGGAAACGTATGACGGCGCATTTGGGACTGAGAATCCTGCCAGAACTCTGGCAGCCTTTCGTGACTTCCTCGCGGACTATGCAGCCTTGCCGGTCACGGATACCGTCGCCGCCCGTTTTGCCGAGCTTCGCTCCTTGCTCCGAAGACAAGGTCAGCCCATTCCCGATATGGACCTTCTGATCGCTGCGACGGCTGTTGATACTGGACTGACTCTCGTCACCCGGAATTTGCGGCATTTCTCGCGGATCCCCGCGCTGCGCATCTATCCCCACTAGCTGTCCACGCAGATATCTACCCCTTGCGCGGGCGGTTTCGCGCCGCCGCCAGCCGCTCGGCGACGTTGTCGGGTTCCTCCGCAGTGATTTCCAGCAGGTCCACCCACTTCACGCTCGTGTAGTAGCGCGTGCCGGGGATCACCAGCCGCCACGGGCCGCCGCGCTCCAGCGGCAACGCGCTGCCGGCCAGCTGATCACAGAGCAGCGCGCCGTCGGCCACATCCAACGCCAGCGGCGTCACGTACGGCCCGGCGCAGATCCGTACGAAGCGCGCGCCCGGCAGCGGCTCGGCCAGCGCCAGCAGGTCGGCAACCGCCAAGCCGCTCCAGTCCGTATCGGGGATATTGCCGCGCTCGACGCAACTGATGCTGCCGGTGAAGGGGTGACGCGGCAGATGCGCCAGATCCGCAGGAGCCAGAGCCAGCGGCCGGGCCACCAGCCCCTCGATCCGCAAGATGGGGTTGGCGCCATGGCGGCGGGCTGAGCGGGGAACCCCATCCACCGCACGCAGGGTTGAGTCAGGCATCCGGCTCCCACTCCAGCAATCGAAATCACCGGGTGACTAGTGTAGTGTTGAGAATCGGCCGGCGCTGTTCGCCGGTATCGTGCGCTCAGCACTGCTCAGAGGCGAAAGGACCCCATCCATGGCAAACCGGGCGGTCGTCGTGGTTGATCTGCAGAACGAGTATCTCCCCACCGGCAACCTGCCACTGGTTGGCATCGAAGACGCGGTGGCGAACGCCGTGGGCGTCATCGACACCGCGCGGGCGAACGGCGACCCGGTGGTCTTCATCCGGCACGAGAGCGCCGGAGCGGACGCGCCCATCTTCGCCGCCGGCAGCCAAAATGTGGAGCTGATCCCGGCCATCCACCCTATGCCGGAAGAGCCCGTCATCGTCAAGCACTTCCCGAACTCGTTCCGTGAGACGGGGCTGCAGGCGCTGCTGGACGAGCAGGGGATCACGGACGTGGTGGTCATCGGGGCCATGAGCCACATGTGCATCGACGCCACGGTCCGCGCCGCCGCCGACTTTGGGTACGCCGTCACCGTCGTCGAGGATGCCTGCGCCACCCGCGATCTGGAGTTCGCGGGCAAGACTGTCGCGGCGGCGGATGTCCACGCCGCGTTCATGTCCGCGCTGGCCTTCGGCTACGCCAACGTGGTGGCGGCAGAGGATCACCCGGCATAGCGCCGCGCCAACAAACAGCCAGGGCCTGTGCGGGATTGCACAGGCCCTGGCCGGGGAAGAGGGGAGGGGGAAGGGAAGAACGCTGCCGCGCGCCACAGCCGGGATGGCAGCTGCCTTCAGCGCGCCGCAGGGGGAATCAGCGGCTCCAGACGAGTCCACGGATGCTGGTGTCGTAGTGCTCGGTGGCGAAGCCGTCGCGGGTATCGACGCCCTTGCGCATGGCGGCGACGGCAAGCACGATCAGCAGCAGGACGGCGGCGAACAGGATGATGGCTTCCATGACGATGGTGCTCCAGTGCTGGGAATGGCGGCGTGAACGGAACGCTGCAGGGCGGAAATGGCCGGGCCTTGCGGCGGCTGCTAGACGCAGGCCGCCACGTTCTGGCGCGTGAACCACGGGATGCTGATGGTGATGTGCGCCTGCGTGCGCGCCCACCCGCCGAACACCGGCCGCGAGAACCGGCGGGCCGCCGTTGGCCGGCGAGTCGCCTCATCCACGCGGGTGAAGCTGCTGATGGCGCGCTCCCACTCGAACCGGCGAAACGCGGCTTCCGTCTCGATGGCGTGTGCGTTGATCATGGCGTAACTGTCTCCTTGCTCCTGGTGAATCCTCACGTCGTGTGGCGTCCGCCGTGGGGACTTCACCTGTCGTCCGTGCCACGCTCATAAAACGTACCGGGGGAGGGTGTGTGAGACGGTTTTGAGGCAATTTCGGAGGCAATATTGCCGTGCAGAACGGCGCGCCCCGTGGCACAATTAGCCTCGACTAAATCACCTGCTGCCACGGTATCAAGATTGACCAAAACGGCGCCGGGCAGCAGGTGTGGCACGTGAACCGCTGGCCACCGTCGCCAGCAGAGAT
>JASGGF010000017.1:0-27946 GCA_047605145.1 Thermomicrobiales bacterium
CTCCGGCGGACTAGCGCCAGAGAAGCCCTCACCCCCAGCCCCTCTCCCGGTGCGCAGGAGAGGGGAGCCGACGACGAGTGTCGTGGCGCGCAACTCGTAACCACTCGCCCGAAATCACCCGCCCGGCCGGGCATAAAAGCCCCTCTCCCGCGCATCGGGAGACGGGTTGGGGTGAGGGCTCTTTACGCCCGGCGCGCCACCACGCGCCGGGCAAACCACGCCCGGAAAGGATGCTCTCGCGTGCCAGACGTGATCCTGCGCTCCGTCGCCCTGCCCAGCTACACCGCCGATGACGACCCACCCGCCATCTCCGTCGCCGAGTACGAGCGCCGCTGCGACGAAACGCTGCGCCGAGCCGGCACGCCGTGGGTGGCCGTCTACGGCGACCGTGAGCACAACGCCAACCTGCTCTTCCTGACCGGCTTCGACCCCCGGTTCGAAGAGGGGCTGCTGCTGCTCGGCCCGAACGGCAAGCGATTCCTGCTCGTTGGCAACGAAGGCATCATCCACGCCGTCGAAGCAAAGCCCCGCCTCGATGTGCTCCTCTATCAAGGCTTCAGCCTGATGGCGCAGCCGCGCGACAAGACCCCCGTTCTTGAGGCGGTCCTCAGCGACGCCGGTCTCGAAACCGGCGACGAGGTCGGTGTCGTTGGCTGGAAGTACCTGACCAACGCCGAGCACGCCGACACCCGCCGCCCCTCGTGGGTGCCTGTCCACGTGGTGGAGGCGCTGCGCCGCGTCACCGGGACGGCCCCTGTCGAAGTCACCGCCGTCCTCATGTCCGCCACCGATGGCCTGCGCGCCCAAAACAGCGCCGGTCAGATCGCCGCCTTCGCCTGGGCGGCCCTGCGCGCCAGCCAGTCCATCTTCAGCGTCGTGCACGGCCTCAAGCCGGGCATGAGCGAGCGCGCCGCCGCCCGCAACTTCGGCTGGGCCGGCGAGCCGGTCTCCATGCACCCCATCGTCGCCAGCGGCGGCGCGGGCCAGGCGATCAACGGCCTGCGCTCCCCCGGCGCCCGCGTCATCTCACAGGGCGATGGCATCTCGGTCGGCATCGGCTACTGGGGCTCACTCTGCTGCCGCGCCGGCATGGTCGAGGACGCGGTCAGCCACGACTTCTTCCAGAACTACGTCCGCCCCTACTTCCTTGCGCAGGCCGCGTGGTACGCCACCATCGGCATCGGGGTGACCGGCGGCGAGGTCTTCGCAGTGGTCGATGACGCGCTGGCCGGCGCCGGCGCCACGTTCCGCCCCGCTCTCAACCCGGGCCACCTTATCTCCTACGACGAGTGGCTGCACTCCCCCATCGAGCACGGCAGCACGATCCGGCTTACCTCCGGCATGGCGATCCAGTGCGACATCATCCCCTCCCCCATGCCCGCCGGCACGGCGCTCAACTGTGAGGACTCCATCGTGCTGGCCGATGCGCCGCTGCGCGAGGCCATCGCGGCGGAGCACCCGGACCTGTGGGCGCGCATTCAGGCCAACCGCGCCCTAATGCAGGACCAGCTCGGCCTGACCCTGCGCGAGGAAACGCTGCCCACGTCGCTGGCGAACGCCTACCTGCCGCCCGCATGGTTGGCGCCGGACATGGTCTGCACGCTGGCATAACGATCCGGTGGAAGCGAAACAGTACAATCGCGCCGAAGACAGGGCGCGCGGCGGCCGCGCGCCAGCCGCGCGCGGGGAGACACACAGCCGGTGAGCGACGCAAAACCACACGTTGGGCTGATTGGCCTGGCGGTCATGGGCGAAAACCTGGCGCTGAACATCGCCCGCAACGGCTACCCGCTGGTGGTCTACAACCGCACCACCACCCGCACGCAGGAGTTCATGGCAGACCGCGCGGTGGACACGGGCATCACCGCTGCGGAAACACCGGCAGACTTCGTCGCCGCCCTCGAGGCGCCGCGCCAGATCGTGATCATGGTCAAGGCCGGATTGCCAGTCGACGCCGTCATCGACGAGCTTGTCCCGCTCCTCGACCAGGGCGACATCATCATTGACGGAGGCAACAGCAACTTCCGCGACAGCGAACGCCGCGCCGCCGCGCTGGAGGCGCAGGGCATCCGCTTCGTCGGCATGGGCGTCTCAGGCGGCGAGCTGGGCGCGCTGTGGGGCCCCAGCCTGATGCCAGGCGGAAGCCGCGAGGCCGTCGAGATCATCATGCCGATGCTGCAAGCCATCGCCGCCAAGACCGAGTACGGCCCCTGCGTCACCTACATCGGCCCCGGTGGCAGCGGTCATTACGTCAAGATGGTCCACAACGGCATTGAGTACGGCGATATGCAGCTCATCGCCGAAACGTACGATGTGATGCGCACCACGCTCGGCCTCGCCGCTCCCGCCATGAGCGAGATCTTCGACCGCTGGAACGGCGGTCCGCTCGCCTCCTACCTGATCGAGGTCACGCGCGATGTCCTACAGTACATCGACCCCGAAACGCAACAGCCGCTCGTCGACCTGATCCTCGACGCCGCCGAGCAGAAGGGCACCGGCCGCTGGACCATCGAGAGCGCGATGGAGCTGGGCAGCCCGGTCCCCACGATCGAGGCCGCCGTCAACGCCCGCATGCTCTCCGCCCAGCGCGCCCTGCGCCTGCGCGCCAGTGAGGTGCTGGTCGGCCCCGCCACGCCGGAAGCCACCCCGAGCGAGGGCGCCGAAGCCGAACTGGCGGCGCTGGAGCACTCGCTCTACTTCGCCAAGATTTCTTCGTACGCGCAAGGCATGGCCCTGCTCGCCGCCGCCTCCGCGACGTACTCGTGGAACCTGAATCTCTCCGAGATCGCCCGCATCTGGACCGGCGGCTGCATCATCCGCGCCGCCTTCCTCGCGGATATCATGCGCGCCTTCCGCGATAACCCGGAGTTGGAGAACCTGCTGCTCGATCCGCAGATCGCGCAGCTCTCCGACGAGAGCGTGGGCGGCGCCCGGACCACGAACATCACCGCTCGCACCTGGGGCATTCCGGCCCCGGCCAGCTCTTCCGCCATCGACTACTTCGACACCCTGCGCCAGCCGAGCCTGCCCGCCAACCTCATTCAGGCCCAGCGGGATTACTTCGGCGCGCACACCTACCAGCGGCTTGACCGCGAAGGCATCTTCCACACGGTCTGGCAGGATCTGCCCGAACGCCTGGAGGTTCTCGACGCCTGATTCGCGCGAACACGAGGCAGCGACACCGCCCATGACGGACACCGACACCACGATTTCCCCAGCGTTCACCGAGCCGGGTGTTGAGTCAGAGCTGCCTCACTCCGCCGAAGTCTGGTCCCAGCCCTTCGACGCCTGGTCCCATCCGGACGAGGCGTCCAACCCCCTGCGCTCGACGCAGGCCGACCGCGCGGTCGTGCCCTCCGCGATGGTCATCTTCGGCGTCAGCGGCGATCTCACCTCGCGCAAGCTGATGCCGGCGCTGTACGACCTTGCGGTCGATTCGTCGCTGCCAGAGGGCTTCTCCATCGTTGGCGTTTCGCACCGCGACTGGAGCGATGACCAGTTCCGGGAGAAGATGCGGGAAGCGGTCGTCGCCTCCGCCCGCACCACGGTCACCGAGGAAGGGTGGCAGGGGTTCGCCAACGGCCTCAGCTACGTGCAGGGCGATTTCAACGACCCTGGCACGTACGCCCGGCTGGGCCAGAAGCTGATCGCCATCGACAGCGAGCGCGGCACCAAGGGCAATCGCATCTTCTATCTGGCGACCTCGCCCAACTACTTCCTGCCGATCATCAATGGCCTGGAAACCGCTGGCGTTTCCGAGCGGCAAGCCAACTACATCGAACCCGCCGAAGGCTGGCAGCGAATCGTGGTGGAAAAGCCCTTCGGCCACGACCTTGCGTCCGCCCGCGACCTTATTCGCGAAATGGCGGATGCTTTTTCCGAGCGCCAGATCTACCGCATCGACCACTACCTCGGGAAGGAAACGGTTCAGAACATCCTCGCCTTCCGCTTCGCCAATATCCTCTTCGAGCCGATCTGGAACCGGAATTACGTCGATAACGTCCAGATCACCGCCGCCGAGTCCATCGGCGTCGAAGGCCGCGCCGGCTACTACGACAGCGCCGGCGCCCTGCGCGACATGGTCCAGAGCCACCTCCTCCAGTTGCTTACCGTCGTCGCCATGGAGCACCCAGCCCGGTACAGCGGCAACGCCGTCCGCGACGAGAAGGTGAAGGTCCTGCGCTCGGTCGTACCCCCGCTCGGCCCCGAGCAGGTCAGGCAGTGGGTGGTGCCGGGCCAGTACGGCTCCGGCTTCATCGGCGGCGTGGCGGTCCCCGGCTATCTCGATGAGAAGGGCGTCGCGCCGGAGAGCCGGGCCGAGACGTACGTCGCGCTGCGGCTGATGGTCGAGAACTGGCGCTGGAACGGCGTGCCCTTCTTTCTGCGCACCGGCAAGCGGCTGCCCCGCCGGGTCACGGAGGTGGCGGTCACGCTCAAGCGCGTGCCGCACCTGATCTTCGGCGGCGCCGAGCTGGAACCGACCCCGGACGTCATCTCCATGCGCATTCAGCCGGATGAAGGCATCGCCATCCGCTTCAACGCCAAGGTGCCGGGCGCCGGCACAAACGTGCGGCCCGTGCGCATGGACTTCTCCTATGGCGCCGCCTTCGGCGAGGCCGGGCCGGACGCCTACGAGCGCCTGCTGCTCGATGTCATCCGCGGAGACCCCACGCTCTTTACCCGCCGCGACGAGGTCGAGGCCGAGTGGGCCATCGTGCAGCCGATCCTCGACTGCTGGGAAGCGCCCGACGCGCCCCGGCCTTACCCTTACGCCGCTGGCTCCTGGGGCCCGGAGCAGGCCGAGGAAATGATCGCGCGCGCCGGCTTCGCCTGGCGCCGGCCATGATCGACGAGGCGCCACGATGGTCATAAGCCGCCCCCAATCGACACGTCCCATCGCGGCGCCTGTGCCGGGCGCCTCGTGGGAAGCGCGCGTGCAGGACGCCAACGAGGTCTCCGCCCACCTGCACAGCATGTGGCGCGACTTCGGTGCGACCCGCCGCGAGGCTGGCCTTGCCCGCGAAACGGGCAGCAGCGACGCCGGCACCATGCCGGTGGCGCGCGCCTCGACGCTCAACCTGATCGCCGCCGCCCGCAGCCGCCGCGACGCGGAGCGGGTCCAGCGCACCATCGCCTCGCTGGTCGATATCCACCCGTCCCGCGCCACGATCCTGTACGTCGATGATCGACAGGGAGACGCTGCGCCGGGCCTTGATGTCCGCATCGACCTGCTGGAACAGCCCTCCTTGCGCGGGCGCCCGTCCACGGTCTTCGAGAGCATCACCATCGATGTCAGTGCGGAGAATGAGCGCCAACTCGCTTCTATCGCTTCGCCGCTGCTGGTGCCAGACCTGCCGGATGTCCTGTGGTGGTCCGCCGATCCCAGCGACTCCGCGCAGTTGTTCAACGAGCTGCTCACCGTCTGCGACCGTCTGATCGTCGATAGCGCGATGGCGCTGAGCACCGCCAGCACGCTGCAGGAACTGCGCGGCTTCGTCGGCGGCATGCGGGAGCACGTCGCGCTTGGCGATCTGGCGTGGGCGCGGTTGGCGCCGTGGCGCCGTCTCACCGCCCAATTCTTCGACGCCCCCGGCGCGCTGGCGATCCTCGACTTGATCGACGAGGTCACCATCACCTACGGCAACTCCGCCCACCAGTGGCCCGGCCTCTCCAGCGCGCTCCTGTACGCCGGCTGGCTTGGCTCGCGCCTTGGCTGGCGCACCCCCGGCGAACTCTTGCCGGTGCGCGGTGACCCGAACGTCTGGCGCGCCACCCTGCGCGCTGGCTCCTCCGGTCAGCAGCGCGAAGTCGCCGTCACCCTGCGCCCCACCGCCCGCCCCCTCGCCGCCTCGACGCTGCTCGACGTGCGGCTGGCCGCCGACAACGGCAAGGCCGGTATCTTCAAGGTGGACCGTCTGGACGAAAACGAGATCTCGACCACCAGCGACGTGCCCGGCACGCCATCCACCGCCCGCACCGTTTTCACCCCACTACCCGAGGAGGCCGATCTCCTCGCCGATGAATTGCGCGCCTTCAGCCGCGATCCAGTCTTCGAGGCGGCTCTGAGTTTCGCCGCCGAACTGGCCCCGGCTGGCTTTACGGGAGTACGCCCTCGATGACCGAGCAATCACCGAACGCCGAGCAACTTTCCTTTGGAACACGCGGCGACGTCGTTGTCGTGGCCGACGGCGCCGCCCTCGCCGAGGCGGCGGCCGAACGCTTCGCCGCCGCCGTGCAAGAGGCAGTCGCTGCGCGTGGCCGCGCCTTCATCGCCCTCTCCGGCGGCAGCACGCCCAAGCAGATGGGAGCCCTACTCGCCAAAGAGCCGTATCGCAGCAGCATTCCGTGGGACAAGGTCGAGATTTTCTGGGGTGACGAGCGCTGCGTGCCCCTTGCCTCCACCGACAGCAACGCCGGCGAGGCGATGCGCGGCTACCTCGATCACGTCGCCATCCCCCGTGAGAACATCCACCCCTGGCTGACCAACCCGGAGGCCGCGCGCCTCGCCGCCGCCGAGTACGCCGCCGCCATCCGCGCCGCCTTCGGCCAGGAAACCGGCGTGCCCCGCTTCGATCTGGTGCTGCTGGGCATGGGCGATGACGGCCACACCGCCTCGCTCTTCCCGCACACCGCCGCGCTGAACGAGACAACCGATCTCGCCGCCGCCAACTTCGTGCCGAAGCTCGATGCCGACCGCCTGACCCTCACTCGCCCCGTTCTCAACGCCGGCCGCCAGATCGTGTTCCTCGCCGGCGGCCCCGGCAAGGCGGAGATGCTGGAGCAGGTCCTGGAGGGCCCAGTCGATATCGAAACCCGCCCCTCGCAGTCAATCGCCCCCAGCGAACCCGATGGCGCCCTGACCTGGATCGTGGACCGCGCGGCAGCTGCCCGCCTGCGCCGGGATGAGAAGTAGTGGACGAGCAGGATCGCCTTCGCCGTCTCGCCGCCGCCGCCGCCGATCTGGTGCAGCCGGGAATGCTGGTGGGTCTCGGCACCGGCTCCACCGCCGCCGCCGTCGTCGATGAACTTGGTCGCCGGGTGCAGAACGGCCTCACCTTCACCGGCGTCACCACCTCGGACCGGACAGAAGCCCAAACGCTCAGCCTCGGTATCCCGGTCGTGTCCCTCGATGACGTTGCCGCGCTGGACCTTGGCCTCGATGGCGCTGACGAAATCGACCCCCAGCTGAACGCAGTCAAGGGCCGGGGCGGCGCGCTCCTCATGGAGAAGCTCGTCGCCATCGCCTGCACTCGCTTCGTGCTCGTCGCCAGCAGCGAAAAGAGTGTGGATGAACTGGGTGTCCGCCTCCCGCTGCCAGTAGAAGTCGTGCGCTTCGGCTGGAAGCACACCGCCGCCCGCCTCGAAGCGCTCGGCCTCCGTCCGGAACTCCGGCCCGCGTCGCCAGGCGCCCCAGAACCCTACATCACGGACATGGGCAACTACATCCTCGATTGCGGCCCCGACCCCATCCCGGACCCCGCCGCCCTGGCCGGCGTCCTCAAGGCGCTCCCAGGCGTCGTCGAGCACGGCCTGTTCGTCGCCATCGCCAGCGACGCCCTCCAAATCGACCCGGACGGCGCCTTGTTCCACCGTCAACGCGAGACCTGACCGCAGCCGGCAGGCCGCCGGGTAGCAGGGCGCTGCAAGCGCCAGCATCTCGATGCCGCCGCGCTCTTCCGATGGTATCGAGACGACCGATTGCGCCGATCACCCCGCTTGCGAAAATCCGCAGCGCATGTATCCTGCTACGGAACAGGGGGAGTAACTGCCGCGCCGTCTCGTACGGCCCGGCCCCGGGAGTCGTCAGTACGCGCGAATCGCGCCGGCTCCGGGAGCATGCCACCCGCGCATGGCCCAGTCAGACCCTGGTCACGTCCCCGCATCGGGGTGTGGCCGGGGTTTCCTGTTTTTCGGAAACAGTCATAGCGCGCCGGGAACAGGTTCCGGCCACGGCGCGTTATGACGGGAGAAACGGTCGCGCGGGCCACCTGATCGCGCCGCCGGGGAGCGGGTTCGCCGCGCCTCTGGACGTGATCAGGTGGCAGATCCGCCACGTACGACGGAACCACGGCCGCAGAAAGGCAAACCGGCATGTATTTCGATCCGATGTACTTCATCTTCCTGGCGCCTGGCCTCCTCCTGACGCTCTGGGCGAACTTTCGCGTGCGCGGCGCCTTCGCCAAGTACAGCGAGGTTCCGAACACCGACGGCCTGACCGGGGCGCAAGTCGCCGCGCGCATTTTGGCCGCCAACGGGCTGTCCAGCGTCGGCATCAACCGCGTCAAGGGCGAGCTCTCCGACTACTACGACCCCCGCACCCGCGAGCTCTTCCTTTCCGACAAGGTCTATGACAAGAAGACCGTCGCTGCCATGGGTGTTGCCGCCCACGAAGTCGGTCACGCCCTGCAGCACGCGCAGGCCTACGCGCCGCTCCAGTTGCGGAGCGCTATTGTGCCGGCCGTTAGCATCGGCTCCAATCTGGGTTTCATCGTGCTCTTCGCCGGCCTGCTGTTGAACATGGTCCAGATCGCCTGGTTGGGCGTCGCGCTTTTCGGCCTCGCCACCCTCTTCGCGCTGGTCACCCTGCCGGTCGAGTTCAACGCCTCGAAGCGCGCGAAGGAGCAACTGCGCAGCCTCGCAATGGTCAACGAGAGTGACGCTCGCGGCGTGAGCGCCGTCCTGAGCGCCGCCGCCTGGACCTACATCGCCGGTTTCGCGACCTCGCTGCTCACCTTGCTCTACTATGTGATGCTCGTTTCCGGCATGAGCCGCGACGACCGGTAACCAAATCGACCATTCGTGAGTTCTACGAACGTGCCCGCTCGCAATCTGCACTTTGAGGAGAAACCAACAACGATGTCCAAGGAACTAACTCGCTTCCCGGGCGGAGATCCCGCCGGGGCTCGCATCATGGCGCAGGCGTGGACCGAAGCCTACGTTTCGCTCTGGCGGGGCGAATCCGCCGCCGCCTCCTTCGCCGAGTGGTTGGCCAGCTACTGGGTGGCCGATCTGCCTCGCCCCGACGGCATGGCAGACGCCAACGCCGTCTCCACCATGGGTGAGGGCGAAATCGCCTGGTACGACCGCGATGGCTGGGTAACCGGCCATCTGCCCACGCAGGCCGGCGGCTACCGCTTGCCGCGCGAGGTGGTGCTCACCTACCCGTGGGTGGATCTGGCCTCCGCCGCCTGACCTCGTCAGGTCATGACGATCTGGAGCATGGACCCGGTATCATCCGGGTCCATGTCCATTTCCAGACCCAACTCGACATCCGGCCACACGCCGGGGACAAGGACGCCAGTGGCAAACCCCGATAACTCCGGCAACATCATCATCGGCCACGTCTGGGGCATCCCGATCCAGATCAACCCGAGCATGTTCCTCATCCTCGGGCTCATTACTTGGAGCCTGGCCGGCGGCCTCCTGCCCAACGCCTACCCGGAAATGACCACCACCGGCCGCTGGCTGACCGCCCTGCTCACGGCGCTCCTCTTCCTGGCCTCCATTCTTGTGCACGAGCTGGCGCACGCCTGGGAGGCGCGCCGGCAAGGCATCCCGGTGCTGGGCATCACGCTGTACATCTTCGGCGGTCTGGCCCAGATCGCCGGCAAGCCCAAGTCCCCCGGCGCCGAGTTCCGCGTTGCGGCCATCGGGCCCGCGTCCAGCCTGCTCCTCGCCGCCATCTTCTTCCTGCTCCACCGGCTCACCGGCGATCAGGGATACCTCGGCGCCTCCACCCAGTGGCTCGGCTACATCAACCTCCTGCTCGCCGTCTTCAACGTCCTGCCCGGCTATCCGCTCGATGGCGGCCGCATTCTGGAGTCGATTGTCTGGGGTATCACCGGCAAGCAGAGCACCGGCGTCCGCGCTGCTGGCATCGCCGGGCAGGTCATCGCCTACATTCTGATCGGCGTCGGCTTCTTCCGCGTCCTGCGCGGCGACCTGTTCGGCGGCCTCTGGTCCGTCGCCATCGGGTTCTTCCTGCACAACGCCGCCACCACCGAACGGCGCAACCTGTTGCAGCAGAATCAGTTGGACGGCGTCCCGGTCTCCGCCGCCATGGGTCTTGTCTCAGAACCGCATATCGCCGCCAATATCACTGTGCAGTCGCTGGTGGAAAACCACGTGCTCAGCCTCGGGCAAGGTTCGTTCATCATCACCGTGGACCGCCAGCCAGCCGGAGTGCTCGCGCTGCCGGCCATCGCCGACACGCCGCGCGACCGCTGGGCCACCACCACCTGTGGCGACCTGATGACGCCGATCACCGCGCTGCCGCGTGTCGCGCCCACCGACACGCTGCTCACCGCGGTGCAACTGATGAGCGAGCACGACATCACGTTTCTGCCCGTCTACGCCGATGGCCGCATGACCGGCCTCCTGACTCGCGACGAAATATTCCGCTACCTGAGCGAGAAGGGCGAGGCAGCCTGACATGATGACCGACGACGAGCACGCCCCGCCGGATCCCGGCGCCCTCGCCCAGCGCATTTACGCCAGCCTCGCCGCACGCGCCGCAAGCGCATCGGCTCTCACTGTCGCCACTGCCGAATCGTGCACCGGCGGCAACGTCGCGGCGGCGCTCACCTCCGTCGCCGGATCCTCTGACTACGTGCAGGGCGGCATCGTCTCCTACAGCAATGAGGTGAAGGCCAATCTCCTCGGCGTTTCCCGGCAAACGCTCGCCACGCGCGGCGCGGTCAGCGCCGAATGCGCGCGGGAAATGGCCGAGGGCGCCCGCCGCATCTTCGGAACGGACCTCGCGGTCTCCACCACCGGCATCGCTGGCCCCGGCGGCGCCACCACGCGCAAGCCCGTTGGCCTCGTCTACATCGCCGTGGCCGGGCCGGAGGGCGTCGCCGCCACCGAGCACCACTTCCCCGGCGACCGCGCCGCCGTCACCCTCGCCGCTACGCAGCAGGCGCTCGCGCTGTTGCTGGCCGCCATCAAGCGCGGGGGCGGCTAGCCCCGATCCCGCTTGCGAAGGGCGAGGGGTTGGGGGTTCTGATCTCGACAATTTGCAAAATGCGCGTCTATCGGGGCGGATCGCGGAGTTCGGGTTCGGATGCGAAGCGTCATGACCGGCCCGCTGGGGGCTAAAGATCCCCAGCTCTATCCCGACGAAAGCTCCATGACTGGGACTGGTGAACCGTTGCTTGTCAGGTGATTTTTCAATTTCGCCCATCATGGAACGCGTTTATTTCAGGCCCATTTATGGGCCTTCCGGTGGGGTAGCTGGGGTCTTTAGCCCCCAGCGGGCCGGTCGCGACGCTTCGCATTTCACCCCGCACGCCGCTAAAACGCGCCAAGCGCAAACTGTCGGGATCTCAACGGGCTGGGAGTGAGGGTTGCTCTGGCGGCACGACGGTCCGATGATGCCCCTCACCCCTCTCCAGTTAAGCATGCCCGAGGGCGGCGCCTCCGCTACGGCAGAGCCGCCGGGCACCCCTCCCCTTCGCACACGATCCGACCCTGAATCTGCGGGTTCAGCGGCTCGCCCGGCACCGACAGCGGCGAGGCCTCGGAGATCGCGTCCGCCAGCACGTTTGCTAGCACATCGCGAGAGCTGGCCCGCTCGGACAGTGATGGGTAGCCGTCGCCGCCCGACGCCGTGAAGTCGTTGGTGGTCAGCGTGTACATCGCGCCATCGCTGAAGTCGATCGCCTCACCCGTGCAGGAACCGTCCCCCGCCTGCCGCACCGCGCCCGTCACGCGGTCGCCAGCCTCCCGCCCGATGTCGTAGGTGAAGCACAACCCCGAAACCTGCGGGAACGCGCCTGACGCATCAGGCATGTGCGAGACACCAATTTCCAGCATCTCCTTCAATTCCGCACCGGAGATCTCCAGAGTCACCGCCACGTTGCCGAACGGCAGCACCGTCAGCACCTGCCCCTGCGTGATCTGGTTCGGCCCCTGATCGACCGGGCAGAAGTCGCCGCCTTCCGCCGGGCAGGTCAGCGAGGAGCGGATGCCGCCTGAGTTGGTCAGCGCGAAATCGGTGTTGTAGGTCGTCCGCATCGCGTCGGTCAGCACATCGCCGACCAGCGATTCGCAGGTGCGGCCCGTCTCCATCCCGCAGGAGTCAGAGCGCGGGATCTCCACGGCGCCGGACCCGATGACCATGCCCAGCGTCGGGGCCAGTTCTTCCTGCAGCGCCTCCAGCCGGCTCACGATCGTGGGATCGGGCGTCATCCCCACCACCCACGGCCGGTGGAAGTCAGAAGTCACGTACACCAGTTCGCCGGTGTCCACGTTCACCACGAGGTTCACCCGGGTGAACATGACGCCCTTGCTGCGGTTCTCCGTCAGCAGCACGCCATTTGACCGCAGCGAGGACACCTGCACGTCCGTGTGATCCCCAAGCAACACATCGACGCCCTGCACGGCGTCCGCCACGTCCACCACCGGGCCTGCCGGCTCGGTCAGCGTGCCGCTCAGCGCGCCCATGTGGCCCATCGCCACCACGGCGGCTGCGCCCTGATCGCGCAGCCGGGCCGCCTCGTCGGTGATGGGCTGCACCGGGTCAATCACGCGGTACGGCCCCAAGGCGCCCGGCCGGGTCAGGTTCGGAATATCCGGGTTGGAGAAGCCGATCAGGCCGATCTTCACGCCGTCCAGATCCAGCAAGATCGACGGCTGGAAGGGAGCCTCGCCCGCCACGGGCGTCGCGTCGGCGCGCGCCGGAACGAGGTTCACCGACAGGAACGGGAAATCGGCCATTGGCGCCAGCGTGCCGAACATGTAGTCCGCGCCAGCGTCGAAATTGTGGTTCCCCAGCGCATCGGCGGTGAACCCCATATCGTTCATCATCTCGATGGTCGGCTGATCGCCGAACGCCGTCGAAATCGGCGGCGTGGCCCCGACGGAATCGCCCGCCGCCACCAGCAGCACCGGCCCGTTCGCCTCCGCTCGATAGTGATCGAACCACGGCGCCAGCACCGCGACGCCACCCACCGGGTAAGAAGCGTTGACGGCGCCATCAGCCGGGTTATCGTCCGCCGCAGCGGAGAGCGCCGGCAACTGCCCGTGGAAATCGCTGATGTCCAGAATGGTGATGTCTCGCAGGCTGGAGCCATCGCGCAGCGCCCCCAGCAGCAGACTGCCGCTGGCATTAACTGGCCCCGGAACGCCCAGCAGCATCGCGCTCGTCGGCGCGATATCCGTGGCATTCGCCTCCAACGCAGCGCCCTGCGCCAGTCCGGGCCCGGCCAGATAGAGGGCTCCGGTCGCAGACACGCCCGGCGCAGCGGTAGACGCAGCCGCCGCCACCTCGGCGCCGCCGAGCGACGCAAAGCGGTACGGCGCATTCAGCACCACAACGACATCGCCCGAGCGGCTGGGATGCAGCAGGTCGATACCGTCCACATCCCGCAACGCATCCTGCCGGTAGACCCCAGCCACGACCTCAGCGTCCGGGTGCTCCGGGTCGTGCAGCGCGTCGAAGGCGCCGACGATCTCGTCCTGCGTCGCGGCCAGCGCATCCTCAGCCACGCTGCCGGCCGCCTCCCGGCCATCGATGTTGACGTAGATCTGCGCAACCTGCCCGTCCCAGCACGCCTTGACCTGCGGGCCAACCGGCAGCGCATCTGGTTCCGGCGTCCCGGCAGGCTGGGTGACCGGCGCGGGGAGGCAGTTGCCGGGCTGATCGGCCTCGGCGAGGCCCGCCGTCATCAGCACCGCGCCCGCGTCCACGGCCCGGTCTGTCGTCGCGCCACCGCTCGCGGCGGCCAGCATCACGTTTGGCGTCTCGAGCGCCGATCGCGCCGCCCCCACCAATGCATCGATGGCCGCGTACCCGGCGCCTGACGCATCCGTCGTCTCACCATTTACAACCGGCGTTGCGTCGCCCCCAGCGGCTGTGGCTTCGGGGGCGCTGGCGCCCAGCAGCAGCAGATCTGGCTGCACGCCAAGCTCGCCGGAGACGAATTCCAGCGCTGCCTGCGTCTGGGCCGTCGCGGCCGCGTCCAACTCGCCCATCACCGAGGCGTCAATCAGCCCCGCGTGCCACGCGCTGTCGTCCCGCGAGATCGCTGGCCCCAGCTTTTGCGCGATGCTTTCGGCGAAGCCACCTTCCCCGACGCACGCATCGACATCGCCACACCCGGCCCACGACGCCGACAGGCGGCTCACCGGGCTGTAGTACAGGCTGAAGTCACTGAGATCCGGCGCCAGCGCCAGCACCGAGTACGTCAGGCCACCGGTCAGGCCGGCCATATCCGCAGCGAGCGGCACAGGCACGTCGCCCCAGCTCCCGGCGCCCACCGGTTGCGCCTGCGCGGCGTCCTTGCCTGCGGCCACGATCACCGCGTCGTAATTGATCGCGCCGTCGTCGCTGCTGTCGATTGCCAGCAGATTGAACGTGTGATCCATGTACGCCGTCTCGTCGCTTGAGGCAACATCGAACGTCGCTTCCTGCGCCGGGCTGAATGACTGCGGCGCGTTCTCCCAGCCCGTCGCCTCGGCGAAGGTCACGTTGCCGAGACTCGCGCCGAAGTTCGCCGCCGCGGCGACCTCGTCATCGCTGGCGCGGCTTCGCACCACACCGGGCCACGAGAACGCCTGCGCCGCGCCGATCACCGGGCCCTGCAGGATGGCGTCTTCATCGTCGAGACCGGGCCAGCCAACTGCCGCCACGCTGAGTCCGGCGCGCTCGGCCGCCAGCGGCAAGGTGTCACCCTGCACGATGCCGGGGTCTGTCCACGATGCGATATCCTCGAAACTGGGCGAACCAGTGCGGAAAAACGTGTCGCTGACCACGCCGTTTTCGCCCGGCCACGAGCCGGTCAGCAGCGATGTCAGCTCCGGCCCAGTTCCGCCCGGCGTCAACAGCGGCGCCACGCTTCCATCCGCCGCCAGCGCGCCAATGGCCGGCAACTCGCCGCCGTCGATCAAGCCCCGCGCGTAGTGATCATTCCACCCGGAAACCGCCGCCACGATCAACGGCGCGCGCTCCGTGCTGGCGACAGGCGTGGCGGCATCCTGCGCGGCCAGCGCCAGTGATGGCGCCAGCGTGCCAAGGATCAACGATGCGGCAAGGAGGGTGCGAATTCGCGGTCGGCGCATGGGGCGGGCTCCCTTCTGACTGACACAGCGATACGTGTTGCCGTCCAGTATGCAGGGTTTCCGCCAGAAGCGGGTTGTGCATGCGCTAACGCCCGCCGGCCCGAAGCCGACAGCCGCCACGAAGAGCGGTGGAATGCCCCGGATCGCGACAAGGCTGCCACGTGCGGCCACCCGCTAACGTTGGCAGCCTTGGCAGCCTTACCGGCTGTTCGTGCGATCAGGCCAGCTCATACAGCGCGATGCTCTCAAACGCCACCGAAAATGGCGTTGTGCCCTCGGGCGTCATCAGCGCGCCAAAACGAATCTCGCCCTCCGCCCCGATCTCCGGCAGCGGGGTCGCCGCCGCAGCCGCGACATCGACTCCGTTGACCAGCAACAGCGGAAAACCCTCGTTCACGCGCAACTCGACCCGCGTGATCTCGTCGCCAACACTCGCCGGGAGCGGGAACGCCCCCAGCAGCGGCATGAACTGCGCCTCATCGACAGAGTATTCCAGCACTTCCCATGTACGCAGCGTCGGATCGATGGCGAACACCCACTGGCCGCCCGCCGGGTCCGTGTGCGTCTCGAAGGTGATCATGCCGTCGCCAGCCGCGCTGCGCACATCCAGCACCGCCGCGTAGTTCTCACCAGCCAGCGACGTTTGCGACAGGGGAAAACTCGACACCAGCCCCGGCCTCGAGATATCGAGGACGAACGCGCCACTATCGAAAACGCTGGTCGATTCACCCTCCAGTGTTTCCACGAAGTGTCGTTCACCGGCGAAGGAGTCAAGCGAGAGCGCGCGCTGGTACGGCGCCAACCGGCTCAGTTCCGCCTCCGCCTCCGGCCGGCTGGCGTCTGCGCTCTGCGCGTCGGCGAACGCAATCCGCGCCGATTCCAGCCGGCCCGCCGCCGATTCCTGCTGCCCCAGCGCCAAATAGGCGTCGTACAGCGCGGCAACGACTTCGGCGTCATCCGGCGCGCTCGCCACGGCGTCACGGTAGAAGTTGGTGGCGCAGCGCCAGTCTCCGCGCGCAGCGCAGCCGCGCGCAGCGGCGAGACTCGCCGCCAACGGGTCCGACTCCGGCGGAATGGCGGCCACGACATTGGCGCCAACCTCCCCTGCCACCGCTGCGCCCACGCTGGTTAGCAGCGGCCGGGCGAGGTTGATTGGCCGCAGTTGGGTCAGCGAGCCACCGGTCGGCAGGCACCCCACATCGTCCGGCCCGATCTCGCCATCGCGGTTCGTATCCCCCACGCGGCAATCGAGCGCGGAGCCGGAAGTCGGCACCCCGATCAGCTCCCCCGCCCCATCGAGCGCCGCCCCGCCGGAGTTCCCGCCGGAAGTCACGGCGTCGCTGTTGATCCACGCAGTGCCGTCGATGCCCTCCTCGAACAGGAACCCGCTCACCACGCCAACGGTGTAAGTCAGCGATCCGCTCCCGATAGCCGGGAACCCAAACACGTTGACCGGGTCCCCCAGATTCACCCCGTCAGAGTCCCCCAGCGGAATCGCCGGCAGGTTGAGCGCGGAGCCATCGAGCGGCGCGCCGTCCCGGTCGGCGTCAATCCGCAGCACCGCCAGATCAAGGTCAGGGTCGGTCGCGGCCACCCAGGCCAGATAGCGCGGTTCTGGCAGGTGCCGGCCATCGGAAACGGCCACCATGAAGCGGTCAGGTTCCACCTCGAGGTGGGCCTCCTTGCCCTCCGCCGCAAGTTGCTGCTCCAGTTCCGCCAGCTTGTCGTTGACCCCGGCCGGGGCGATGAGGTGGTTGTTGGTCAGGATCAGCCCGTCCGCAGAGACAATCGTGCCGCTGCCCACCGCGTACCAGATGACCTGCTCGCGGTCATCCACCGTTCCCCGCACCACAATGGAGAGTTGCACCGCCCCATCGACGGCGTTGCCCAGCACCACCGGGTCGATCTGGACGGCAGCGGCAGGAACTGGCATCGCCCAATGCGCCAGAAACAGGCACAGCCAGAGCGCCACCCTCGCCACCGGTCCGACCCGCCGAAGACGCCCGTTTCGCACGCCATGACCTCCCCTGTCTCGATTGACAGGAACGCTCCGATGGCCGCGAGGGTGTCGCCGTGCCGTGCTCAGGGCAACTCCTGCACCGTGAAGGACTCGAAGTCCACCGTGATGGTCCCCGCCGGGTAAACGTCAGGGTTCACCCCCGCGCCAATTCCAACGGTGAGGCTGCCGGGCATGGCCGGCAGCGTTACGCCGGTGGGAGTCACCACATTCACCCCATTAACCAGCAACACCGGCTGTCCATTGCGGACCTGAAGCTCCACCTGCCGTACGGTCGCCCCGATCGACGCCGGCAGCGGCCTAGGTTCTACCCAGTAGAACAGCCCGTTGTCGCTGGTGCTGTCGCGGTACAGGCTCCATTGCATGGCGCCGGGGTCGACCGCGAACTGCCACTCGGTGGCGCCGCCATCGCCGATGAGGGAAACCAGGATGTCTCCGTTCCCCGTCACGCCGCGAACATCCGCAAGCACCTGCACGTCACGCCCTTCGGTCGGCAGGAAATCGAGCGCGATGCCATCGGTCCAGCCGGACGTGAGGATCGAGACGCGAAACGCGCCGTTGACAATTTCCTTGATGCTCGTGTCGGACTGCGAACGGTCGAGCACGCTCGGGTCTTCGAAGTCCTCGTAGAGTCCCCACGCGGCGCCCGGCTCCGCGACAACCGGCGCTGGCGTGGGCGTTGGGAAGACCGGAACCAGTTTCGGAGGAGCTGTCACCGCCGTGGGTTCCGGCTGCCGCGTGGGAGCGCTGGCGCCAGAGCTCTCCCCCGGGTTGGCGCCCCCTGCTGGCGCGGGCAACGTCATGAACCACGCCGGCGCGTCCAGCAGGTTCGCCGGGCAACCGTCGCGCAGGCAAACCGCCTGCGCCGCTGCCAGTTGCTGGATCACGTCGTCCGGGGCGGGCTGAACCGCCAGGATCTCCAACTCCGCCACCATTGCGCCATCGCGGATGACGATCGACGTTCGGTATTCAGGATCGAACTCGTCCGACCAGTCAGACTCGTAGGCATAGGCGGCGGATTCGTCGCCATACGTCTGTCCCAGTTCGAGCGTCCGCAGACTCGTCACGTCCCCCAGATCGTTCTCGTAGGTCGCGAGGTAGCGCGTTGCATCGGCAGCTGAGCCGAATTCGTACACGCGTGCCGAGACACGGCCGGGCGATGGGTCTGACTCGTAGGGGAGAAAGACGACTGCGTCGTAAACGTTGGTGACACCCAAATCGCTCCAGTAGGAACCCCAGAGTTCGTCGTCGAACCAGAGCGTGGGCGTCACTACGCCGTCGATCATCCGGTACAGATCAGCAGGCCCATTGACGCCATTGTCAGTCACCCGCAGCACCCGGTCTGACAATGGCAAGCCGCCTGGCTCAGCCTGCTGCAGCCGCTGCTCGAGCACGCTCGCCAGCGCCACCGCGCGCTGGCGAACAGCGCTGCTCTCCGCCTCCGGGCCAGAGACGCGCACCGCTGCAATGAGGGCGCCCTGACGCATCGTCACCTCAAATGCGGCAATCGTTTCGCCAGTGTCGGTGCTAACGTAGGTCCAACTGCTGAGTTCGGACTCCTCCGCAATCGGGTCGAGCTGGTGGTCTACGACATCGTATGTGTCCTCGATCTCCCGCTCTACGAGGTCAAATCCGGCGACCGCGTCCTGGGCGCTTGCGTACTCCGAGAGCGTCGTGATGACCCGCGTGGCAGGTCCCGTACCCGGTTCTTCCTCGGCCAGCGTTTCCACATACATCCGCACAAGGTTGGCCTGGGTCAACCGGTCTTCCCATTTGGGATCGATCGCCAGGATGTAGGCGGCGCCACGCGCGTCGGTCATGCGGCTGAAATCAACTTCGAACCCAGGCATGCCGGCCGCAGACACGGCTGCAGGATCGAGCGCCAGACGTGGCAGATCGACAACCGCCCCGTCCAACGTCGTCGATGCCGTCGATTCCGTCGCAACAGTGGGCTCCGGTGTCACGACGGCCACCGTCGCCGGCGATGCGTTGGAGGCTTCAGCGATTAGCGGCAAGGCCTGGTTAACTGGTCGCAACTGACCCAGAGACCCACCGGTGGGAATGCAGCCGATGTCGTTGACATCGACCTCGCCATCTCGGTTCGTATCGCCCGGGCGGCAATCCAGCTCGGACCCCTGGGTCGGGATCCCGACTAGCTCGCCGGCCTCGTTGACCGCCGTGCCACCGCTGCTGCCACCGCTCGTCACCGCGTCCGTGGTGATCCAGGCGACGCCGCTGACGCCCTCTTGCCGCTGAAATCCGCTGACGACGCCCGGGGTGTACGTGAGCGCGCCGCCGCCGATGCTGGGGTACGCGAACACATGCACCCGGTCACCCAGCCCCAGCAATCCAGAATCACCCAGCGCAATAAACGGGAACTGTTGCCCAGCAATCGCGCCTGCATCGCCGGTGGAGTCCGCCACGATCTTCAACACGGCCAGATCGAGACGGGCGTCATCCGCAACCACTTCAGCAATCCAGGACTCGAGCGGCTCGTTCACGCCGTCAGACGTCAGAATGATGAATTGCTTGGGCAGCAGTGAAATCTTGACGCCGGGGTACTGCTCGGCCATTTCCCGGGTCCAGGATGCGATGACCTCGTTCAGCTCATCACCCGTCACTACGTGGTGGTTGGTCAGGATCAGACCTTCCGGCGACACAATCGTGCCGCTCCCCAACGGAATCGGGAAGGTGAACGAGAAGTCATTCTCCTCCCAGCGCGCCGCCGCCGCTACTTCGACCGCCGCCGGCACCACCCGGTCCCGCACCTCGCGGTCGATCTGCGCAGCCGCCGCCCTGGACGGGAAGCACCCGGCCACCAGCAGCAGGCAAAGAAGGAACTCCAGGACGGAGCGCTTCGTCCGCATCTCACCATCCTTGCTTGTCATGTGTCACGCTTCGTTGCGCAGCAAGCATACGGCACGGCGCCCGGCGTTTGGGCTCCTCGTGGCGCCGAACACGCCATCTCCCCGGCTATGCTTGCATTCCGATTGACGCTGGCTATGAAGGATCAGTTCCCGGCCCATGAGCACCCCGCAGCCCCCGATTCGCTCTCATCCCGTTCCGCTCGACGCGGTCATCGTCGGCGCCGGTTTCGCCGGCATCTACATGCTGCTGCGCTTGCGCCAGCTTGGCCTGCGGGCGCGCGTGTTGGAGGCTGGCGCCGGGCCGGGCGGCACGTGGTACTGGAACCGCTACCCGGGCGCCCGCTGCGATGTCGAGAGCATCGACTACTCCTACTCGTTTTGCGACGAGCTCCAGCAGGACTGGCGCTGGTCGGAGCGGTACGCCACGCAGGCGGAAATTCTGCGCTATGTCGATCACGTCATTGACCGCTTCGGTCTTCGCCCGGATATGAAGTTCGAAAGCCGGGTGATCGGCGCATCATGGGACGATGCCACCGCTGAGTGGCTCATCGACACCGAGGCCGGCGAGCAGTTTTCCGCCCGCTACCTGATCATGGCCACGGGCTGCCTGTCCGTACCGCAGACCCCGCAGCTCCCCGGACTCGATCATTTCACCGGACAGGTGTACAGCACCGGCGCGTGGCCGCATGAGCCGGTTGATTTCACCGGTCTCCGCGTTGGCGTCATCGGCACCGGCTCGTCTGGCATCCAGTCAATCCCGGTGATTGCCAGCCAGGCTGCGGCGCTGACCGTCTTCCAGCGCACCCCGAGTTTCAGCGTGCCCGCGCACAATGGGCCGCTCTCGCCCGAGCGCGAGCGCGAGGTCAAGGAGAACTACGCGTTCCTGCGCAAGCGCAACCGGGAATCCCGCGTCGGCTACGTGGTCCCCGCCTACCCGTACTCCGCGATGGAGGCCAGCCCGGAAGAACGCGAAGCCGTTTACGAGGAGCGCTGGCAGCGCGGCGGTCTGGGCTTTACGGCAGCGTACACCGACCTGATCACGGACCGCGCCGCTAACGAAACCGCCGCCGAGTTCGTTCGTGCCAAAATCCGCGACATCGTGGATGACCCTGCCACCGCCGGCGCCCTGCAGCCGCGCACCTACCCCATCGGCACGAAGCGCGTCTGCGTCGATAGCGGGTACTACGCCACCTACAACCTGCCGCACGTGCAACTTGTAAATCTGCGGCAGGAGCCCATCGTCGAGGTGCTCCCGCTCGGACTGCGCACCCCGTCCCGCGAAATCCCGCTCGATGCGCTCGTCTTCGCGACGGGCTTTGACGCGATGACTGGCGCCCTGAACCGGATCGCCATCCGGGGGCGCGATGGCGTACTGCTGCGGGACCACTGGGCCGCCGGGCCACGCAGCTACCTCGGCGTTGCCGTTGCGGGCTTCCCGAACATGTTCACCATCACGGGCCCCGGCAGCCCCTCCGTGCTGAGCAACATGATGGTCTCCATCGAGCAACACGTGGACTGGATGGCGGAATTCCTGGCCGCGATGCTTGCCGCTGACTTGACCACCTTCGAGGCCACGCAGTCGGCGCAAGACGACTGGGTGGCGCACGTGAACGAGGTCGCCGCCCAGACCCTGATGCCGCAGGCGAACTCCTGGTACATGGGGGCCAACGTGCCCGGCAAGCCGCGGATCTTTATGCCCTACGCCGGCGGCGTCGGGCACTACCGCCACCTCTGCGCGGATATCGCGGCGCAAGGATATCCGGGGTTCGTGCGTCGCGGGGCCGGCGAGTAAGTCCGGGGTTCAAGAATTCGCGTCTGGACACAACCTCGCCACGAAGTCGAACGCACTTCCGAACTAGGCCGTCTGCCGCCGCTCCGCCAGCAACAGGTGATCGCACACCAGCGCCGTTTCCCCGCGCTGGTTCGTCACCTCCAGCCGCTCCACCACGAACCCCAGCTCCGGCCGCTTGTGGTCGCGCTTTTCGGCGACTGTCACCCGGCAGGTGATGGTGTCCCCAATGTGCACCGGCTTCACGAAGCGCAGGCGGTCGTAGCCGTACGAAAAGGCGCGCGGATTGATGTCGCCCGCCGTCATCCCCACGCCGACGCTGAAAATCAGCGTGCCGTGCGCGATGCGTTGCCCGAACGGTTGCGTGGCGCACCACTCGGCGTCCATGTGGTGCGGGTAGAAATCGCCAGTCTGCCCGGCGTGCAGCACGATGTCGGCTTCGGTGATCGTCCGCCCCAACGTAGTTCGTGTTTCGCCGACCTCGTAGTCCTCGAAAAATCGCTCCTGAAACTGCACGCCCGTCTCCTTCATCCGCCCGGCCCGGTTTGACACTGCCCGCCGTCGCGGCGATCATGCCGCCTCTGACCGGGCGCAGCGTCGCGCAGCCAGCGAGCCCCATCCGCCATGCCTGACCTCAAATCGCCTCCCGCCGCGCTCGATCACGACGCCCGCCCATTGGCCGGGCTGCTCGTGCTGGACCTGAGCCAGTTTCTGGCCGGGCCCAGCGCCGCCATGCGCCTGGCGGACCTCGGGGCCCGCGTCATCAAGATCGAGCGGCCCGTCAGCGGCGATCTCTGCCGCCAACTCTACATCTCCAACCTCGCGCTGGATGGCGACAGCACGCTCTTTCACTCCATCAACCGCAACAAGGAGAGCTTCGCCGCCGATCTGAAGCGCCCGGAAGATCTCGCGACGGTCAGGCGGCTCATTGCCCGCGCCGACGTGCTGATCCAGAACTTCCGCCCCGGCGTCATCGAGCGCCTCGGACTGGACTACCCCGCAGTTCAGGCCATCAACCCGCGCCTCGTCTACGGCTCCGTCACCGGCTACGGCGACCGTGGCCCGTGGCGCGACAAGCCCGGTCAGGACCTGCTGGCGCAGTCCCTCTCCGGCCTGACGTGGCTCTCCGGTGACGGCACGCAGGGCCCCGTGCCAATGGGTCTGGCCATCGCCGACCTGATGGCCGGCAACCACCTGACGCAAGGCATTCTGGCCTGTCTGGTGCGGCGCGGCGTCACCGGGCGCGGCGGTCTGGTTGAGGTCAGCCTGCTGGAAAGCGTGCTGGATGTCCAGTTCGAGGTGTTGACCACCCACCTCAACGATGGCGGCCGAACCCCTCAGCGCTCCGCCGTCAACAACGCGCACGCCTACCTCGCCGCGCCGTACGGCATCTACGCGACCGCCGATGGCTACCTCGCGCTGGCGATGATGCCCGTGCCGCCGCTCGGCGGGCTGCTCGGCTTGCCGGAACTCACAGCGTTTACCGATCCTCAATCGTGGTTTACCGGGCGTGACGAGATCAAGGCGTTGCTAGCGGACCATCTGCGCGGCCGGACCACGGTGGAGTGGCTCGCCATGCTGGAGCCCGCCGATGTCTGGTGCGCCGATGTCCTCGACTGGCCCCGGCTTATCGCCCACCCCGCGTTTCAGGCGCTGGGCATGACGCAGACCGTACACCGCCGCAATGGCGCCACGCTGGAGACCACCCGCTGCCCCATCCGCGTCGATGGACGGCTCCTCACCTCCGGGCGCGGCGCGCCGGTGGTTGGCGAGGATTCCGAGGCCATCGTCGCCTTCCTCGACGCAGAGGACCAGCCATGAGCATCTCCACTGCTGATCTCGCCCGGCACGAGCGGTTCCGCGTCGCTATTCGCCGTTTCCCGCCATTCGCGGAGGCTATCGCGCAGCAGTGGGCGAGCTTCGAGGCGGACCACCACACCGGTCTCCACCTCGATGCGGAATCCCTCGATCTGAACCCGCTGGTCGAGACCCTGTTCACCGCCAACGGTTTGCGCAATGGGGACTGGGATATCGCCTTCGTCGTCACCGACTGGATGGCGGACGCCGCCGCCACCGGCGCCTTGCGCGATCTGGCGCCCGATATGGCCCGCGACCCTGTCCCTGATTACCCGGCCGGGTGGGCGTCCGCGCTGACGCAGGTGCAGCAGTTCGGCGACGCCATCTACGGCCTGCCATACCACGACGGCCCGGAGTGCCTCATCTA
This sequence comes from Thermomicrobiales bacterium, assembly GCA_047605145.1. GTDB lineage: Bacteria > Chloroflexota > Chloroflexia > Thermomicrobiales > UBA6265 > JACCXM01. Next base: position 23,958 of record JASGGF010000017.1, read on the forward strand.
CCGCCGTGATCTCTTTGAGGACGCCGCCGAGCAGCTCGCCTTTCTCGAACAGTACGGCTACGCGCTGGATGTCCCGCGCACGTGGGACGCCTTCGCGGATGTGGCGGAGTTCTTCACCCGGCCCGACGACGGCCTCTATGGAACCGTGGTGGCCGGGTTCCCGGACGGCCACAACACCGTCTACGACTTCTGCCTGCACCTGTGGAGCCGGGGCGGCGACCTCCTCGACGCGGAGGGTCGCCCGGCGCTCGATTCCCCCGAGGCGCTCGCCGCGCTCGACTACTACCGCCGCCTCGCCCGGAGCCGCGCCCACACCCCGCCCCATCCGGAGGACATCGATTCCGTGCGCGCTGGCGAGCTGTTCGCCAGCGGCGCCATCGCGATGATGGTCAACTGGTTCGGTTTCGCCGCCGTCTGCGAGCAACCCGGCTGCCCGGTCAAGGGCCGCACCGCCGTCACCACCCTGCCAGCCTCTGGCGGCCAACCGCCGGCGTCATTGATCGTGTACTGGCTGCTCGCGGTCGCCGCCGGCAGCCCCCACGCCGACACGGCGTACGCCTTCGCGCGCCACTGCGCCACACCGGCAATGGACAAGGTCACCACCTTGGCCGGCGGCATCGGCTGCCGCCTCTCCACGTGGTCTGACCCCGAGGTAAACGCGCTGATCCCCTTCTACGCCGAACTCCCCCGCCTGTACGAGGGCGCGCGCACCTTGCCGCGCTCCCGCCAGTTCCCGGCGCTCGCGCACATCATCGACACCGCCGTTCAGGCCGCAATCTCCGGGGATATGTCGTGCGAGGAGATTCTGGCGGCAGCGCAAGCTGACGCCTCATCCCTGTCGCTGCGCGACAGTCTGGAGGAGCCCGCGTGAATCTGGCTGGCTACGAGGTCTCCGACGCAATCGTCTTGCCGCCCCGCACCGATTACGGCATCGGTGTCATCGGCTGCGGCGGCATCGTCAACTACGCCCACCTTCCGGCGTACCGGCAGGCCGGGTTCCGCGTTGTCGCCGGCCACGATCAGGATTCCACTACCGCCCAGCGGACTGCCGAAGAGCACGGCATTCCGTTCGTAGCCAACAGCGTGGAAATGCTGCTGGCAAACCCGGATGTTGAGATCGTCGATATCGCAGTGACGCCGTGGGCGCAACCGGCCATCGCGGAGCAGGCGTTGCGCGCCGGCAAGCACGTGCTCTGCCAGAAGCCCTTCGCGGACTCGCTGGGCTCCGCTAGCGCGCTGGTGGCGCTGGCCGACGCACTGGATCGCAAGCTCGCGGTCAATCAGCAGATGCGCTGGGAAGCCGGCATCGCCGTGGCGCGGCAACTCATCGAGCAAGGCGCGATTGGCATCCCCGCCGATGTCCGCATCGAGGTCAGCATCCGCACGCCGTGGCACATGTGGCCATGGATGGCGAACTCGCCCCAGCTCGAAATCGTGTACCACAGCATCCATTATCAGGATGCCGTCCGATTCCTCTGCGGCGATCCCGTGGCCGTTTCATCGTTGCACGCCCGGTGGCCCGGCCAACCGGAAACCGGCGAAACCCGCACCTGCACCACCTTCATCTACGACGACGACCGTCGCGCACTCATCGACGTCAACCACCACAACTGGAGCGACGACGCCTACGCGCGCTTCCGGCTCCTCGGTACGGAGGGGATCATCACCGGCACGCTCGGCCTGCTGTACGACTACCCAACTGGACGTGTCGATACGCTCCGCTACGCCTCCCGCGCCGAACCGGGGACGTGGCACGAGGCCGAGTTATCCACGTGGTGGATTCCGGACGCCTTCGCTGGTCCGATGGCCTCGCTGATGTCCGCCATCCAGACCGGCAGCGAACCGCTCACTTCAGGCCGCGACAACCTCGGCACCTTGCGCACGGTCGCGGCGGCGTATCGCTCGGCGCAGGAACACCGCATCGTGCCACTCGCGGAGATCACCTCCGAGAGCGCCTGACCTCGACATCTCCGCGCGCTCACTCAATACTTCCCAAGAGAAAGTATCGCCCGGGCAACCGGCGCATCGCTCGAACATGAGGAGCGCGCATGAAGATTGATGTCTATCACGATATTGCCTGTCCGTGGTGCCGCATTGGGAAGGCCAACCTCGAAACCGCGCTGGCGGCGTGGGACGGCGAGCCGGTCGAGGTGACGTGGCAGCCCTTTCTGCTGGACCGCGACATCCCGGCAGCGGGCGTCCCCGTCTCCGACTTCTACGCCGCCAAGTTCGGGGCGGACAACCTGAACGCGATGTTCGACCGCGTGCAGGCGGCAGGCCGCAATGTCGGCGTCGAGTTCGACTTTGGCAGCGGCGTGCGCGCCCCCTCGGAAGACGCGCACCGCCTGATCTGGCTGGCCCCGGCGGAAGCGAAACGCGACGTACTGGAGGGTCTGCAACGCGCTTACTTCAACGAGGGCCGCAACGTCGCCGATCTGGAAACGCTGGCGGATATCGCCGCCGCTGCCGGCATGGACCGCGAGGCCACGCTGGCGCGCCTGCAGAGCGACGAAGGCAAGGCCGAAACTGCGGCCGGCATCGACCACGGCATGCGGCTCGGCGTCACGGGCGTTCCGTTCTTCGTCTTCGACAACACCTACGCGCTCAGCGGCGCCCAGCCCCCGGCCACGCTCCTCTCTGCCATGCAGCAGACGGTGGACGCGCGGCAGGGCGGCGCGACTTCTGCGTAGCGACGTTGGCGTAACCGCAACGTTGGGAAGGAACACACTTCAATGGCAACCGTGAAAGTCGGCGTGCAGGTCAAACCGCAGCACGCCTCGATGGCGGATCTGCGCGCAGCGTGGAAGCGCGCCGACGCCGTGGGCGTCGATTCCCTCTGGACGTGGGATCACTTCTTCCCACTCTCCGGCGAGCCGGACGGCGAACACTTTGAAGGGCTCAGCCTGCTGGCGGCGATGGCGGAATCGACCGAGCACGCCACCATCGGGCCGATGGTGATTTGCAACTCGTACCGCAACCCGAATCTCACCGCCGATATCGCCCGCACCATCGACCACATCTCCGGCGGTCGATTCATCCTCGGGCTCGGCAGCGGCTGGTTCGAGCGCGACTACGACGAGTATGGCTACGACTTCAAGGACGCCCCGGCCCGCCTGCGCGATCTGGCGGCGGCGCTGCCCGTCATCACCGAGCGGCTGGCGCAACTCAACCCCGGCCCGGTCAACGGCAAACTGCCGATCCTGATCGGCGGCGGCGGCGAGAAGGTCACGCTGAAGCTGGTCGCTCAGTACGCCGACATGTGGAACGGCTTCGGCGACCCAGACGCTATCGGCCACAAGAGTCGGGTGCTAAATGACTGGTGTGCCAAACTTGGCCGAAACCCCGCCGAAATCGAGCGCTCATTGCTCTTTGGCGATCCGGCCATGATTGCGCGGGCGGACGAGTACGTCGCCAACGGCATCACCCACCTGATCTTCGGGGTGGAGGCGCCGGACTTCAACTTCGAGCCAATTGAGCAGCTGATCGCGTGGCGCGACAGCATCCGGTTCAACGAGTAAAGACCACAAGGCGAGGGCTGGAGTTCGTGCTCCGGCCCTCACCACTGATGGCTACGAGCGTTCGCTCAGGTCGAAGGTGCAGTACAGCTTGCGCATCGGCGTGGCGATCTCCCAGATGCCAGTCCAGCCCGGCGGGAAGGTCGCGCTCTGGCCCGGCTCGATCAGAAGCTCTTCGCCGTCATCGCTGATCGCGTGGATGGTTCCCTTAACGACGTGGACCATCTCGCCGTCCTCGCCGAAATCGGCGCGCATCCGGCCCGCTGCGACCTCCCAGACCCCCATGTGAATGCGGTGGTCATCGCTGGCGAAGAAGTTGTTGCCGCGCGTCAGCATCTCGCCGTCCAGCGGCGTGCCGACCGGCGCCTTTAGTGGCCCCAGATCGTTCAGGTCCATGCTGGCGGCTTCGGCGTCCGAAATCGTGCGGATCATTGCGACTTCCCTCTGCGTGTGCGCGCCACGATCGACCGGGCG